>CANGYF010000012.1 GCA_947458265.1 Betaproteobacteria bacterium | reverse complement strand
CTGGCCGGCACCGTCAACGCCACCTTCACCGAAGGCAGCGCGCCGGTCGCGCTGCTCTCCGGCGGCGCGGCCAGCGACATCGATCTCCCGGGCTCGGTGACCTTCGGCGGTGGCCGGATCACGGTCACGCTGGACACCTGGCGCGCGGGTGATGTGCTGAGCCTTGCGGGCAGCCTGGCTGGGGTGACCGGGACGACCGGTGGCAACGGCACCTCGCTGGTCGTGAACCTGAACACGGCGGCGACGCCGGCGACGGTCGGCACGATCCTGAATGCGCTGCGCTTCGAGAACACCAGCAACGACCCGGTAAGCCATCTGCTGGGGATCGACGACTTCAGCCGTGCCTATACGATCGTGCTCAACGATGGCAACAACGTGAACGGCGCGGCCAATGCCGGCGGCAACGGCGGCGGCGACCCTACGCTGGATTCGAACGTGCTCGCCGGCGTGATCACGTTGGTGCCGGTCAACGACCCACCGGTGGCGACCGACGATCAGACCACGCTCACCGAGTCGACGGCTTCAGTCTCCGGCAACGTGAAGACCGGCATCGGCGGTACGCTCGACACCGATCCGGACCACCGCAACGACGAGTTGTCCGTCGACGACATCCGCACCGGTGCTGTGGAGAGTGCCGGCACGGCAGGTACGGTCGGTGGCACCGCGCTGGCCGGGCTTTACGGCACGCTCGCCATCGCCGCGAATGGCGCGTACACCTACACGCTCGACACCGCTGACCCGCTGGTGAATGCGCTGTCCTCGGGCGAGAGCCTGCTGGAGCGCTTCAACTACCGGATCACCGATCCGGATGGCGGGCGCGACACCGCGCTGATCAGGATCGAAATCACCGGCGTGGACGACGGTCCGCCGTCGATCACCGCGGTCGACGGCAATGGTGCGGCCATCGGCCAGGCGACGGTGTTCGAGTCGGGCCTGACCCCGGATGGTCCGGCGGGCGAATCGCGTATCGCCACCGGTACGCTCAGCGTGTCCGCGCCTTCCGGTCTCGCTTCGGTGACGATCGGCGGTACCTCCTTCACGGTCGCACAGCTCGCCGGCTTCACGGCGGGCAGCCCGTCCGCGATCATCGACACCGGTGAGGGGCAGTTGCGGGTGACCGGCCTGACGGTGACCGCAGGCGCTGCGACAGCCCCGACCGCCGCTACCCTCTCCTACGAGTACACGCTGAAGGCGGCCATCGCACATACCGGAGCCAGCGCCAGCGAGAGCACCGACGGCATCGCGCTGATCGTGACCGACAGGACGACGGCCGCTGCAGCCGCAACGGGTACGCTGACCGTACGCATCGTCGACGACACGCCGACTGCGCGCGCCGATACCGCCAGCGTCACCACTGGCACTCCTGCCGGTCGCGAGACCCGCGGGCAGGCGGTGACAGTGCTGGGCGCAGGCGATGTGGCCGACCGCCTCGGCGCCGACACGGTCGCCGCGCCGGTCACCGGGGTGGCTGCAGCAGGTGTATCCGGCACGCCGGGCGTGTCGCTGGCCGGGACCTACGGTCGGCTCGAGCTGGCTGCGAGCGGTGCCTATACCTACCGCGCCGATGTATCGAATCAGGCGGTGGCGCTGCTGGGTCCCGGATCGACGCTGGTCGATGTGTTCGACTACACCGTCACCGACGCCGACGGCGACACCAGCACGACCACGATCACCATCACGTTGCGAGGCGAGGCGCAGCCGCAGCCGCCCACGAGCCAGCCCCGGGGGGGCGAGGGCGAGCGCCATGACTTGTTCCGCTTCGTAGACCTGCGGCGGCCGGAACGGCCAGCCATGGAGCCTTCCCTGCATGTGCAGAACGCGGTGCGCGAGACGGCAGCCGGACGCCTCGAGCATGGTCGCCTGATCCAGGGCCTGGCATTGCCTCCGGGCAGTGAAATCGAAAGCGACAGCCTGTCTATCCCCGACTCGATGGATCCGGCCGAGCATGTGACGCGCGATGGAGTGCGCTTCTCGCGGCAATTGCTGGCCGATGGCCAGGAGCGCCCCGGGTCCCTGGGCAACGTCCACGTCATCGGCAACCAGGGCCTGTTCGATCCGTTCCCGCTGTTCGGCCTTCGCGAAGTTGTCACCGCTGCGCCGGAGGAAGCCGCGCGGGCGGCCCGCGACGAACCGCCGCCTGTTGCGGATCGGGCATCGCAACCTGAGGAGGGTCGCGGCGCGCCTGCCGTGGCGCAGGACGGGACGAGCGCATCGCGCGCCATGTCACCGGCGCCGTGGACGGGCTTCACCCAGCAGTTGCGCCAGGTGGCGCTCGAGCGCGCGCTGGTGCGCGAAGGGCAGTCGCCGTCGACGCTGCCGCGCGTGGTGCACGCGCCGGCGGCCGTGGCGACGGAAGGGGCGCGTACGCTCGCACGCGCCGGTTGAACGACACGAGGTATTCAGGAACATGATGAGTGATCCGACCCGCAGATTCGCGCGATCCACCCGCTGGGCGCTGGCCGCCGCAGTGGTCCTGGCCTTTTCCGGCTGCTCGATCGTTCCCGAGCGCCTGACGGCCGAGCAGATCGAAGAGCGGGTACGCCGCGACAGCGACGCGATGTACGCCGACCACGAAGTGCTCACCGAGCCGCTCACCTTCTCCGGTGCGCTGGCGCGGGCGCTCAAGTACAACCTCGACTACCGCCTCAAGCTGATGGAGATCGCGCTGTCGCAGGGGCTGCTCGACGTGTCTCGCCTGGACCTGCTGCCGAGGGTGGTCGCCGATGCCGGCTACCGGTCGCGCAACAACGACTCCGGGGGCACCAGCATCGGTATCGAGGACCGGCTGGTCAGTCTCCGCCCGTCGACATCCGAAGAACGTGCCTTCAGCACCGCACGGGCGGAACTGTCATGGAACGTGCTCGATTTCGGCATCAGCTACTACCGCGCCAAGCAGGCTGCGGACGAGGTGAGCATTGCCGAGGAGCGGCGGCGCAAGATCCTGCAGAACATCGTGCAGGACGTGCGCAGTGCCTACTGGCGTGCGGCCGCTGGGCAGCGACTGTCCGGCGAGGCCGATGCCCTGCTGGTGGCGATCCGCTCGGCGATCGAGCGTTCGCGCGATGCCGAGCGCGCTGGCGTGCTACCCCCGGCGCAGGCGCTGGCCTATCAGCGTGCCCTGCTCGACGCGATGACGATGGTGAACCTGCGCCGCCAGGAAATGGAGTTCGCCCGCCGCGAACTGGCGGCACTGATGAACGTACGCCCGGGCACCGAGGTGCGCATCGCCGATGTCGCCGAGCCGCCGCTGCTGGCCGTACCGGTCGACATGCCCGAACTGGAGCGCATGGCGCTCACCCGTCGTCCGGAGCTGCTCGAGGAAGACTACCGGGCGCG
Source organism: Betaproteobacteria bacterium (assembly GCA_947458265.1). Taxonomy (GTDB): domain Bacteria; phylum Pseudomonadota; class Gammaproteobacteria; order Burkholderiales; family CAIKXV01; genus CAIKXV01. The sequence goes on along the minus strand of CANGYF010000012.1, from coordinate 124,725 downwards.
GATCACCCAGAACGAGGCGCGCCGGCAACTGGCGTCGATGTTTCCCAACCTGAACATCTTTGCCGGTGCGAGCTACAACTCCAATACGTACCTCTACAACAACACCTGGGCCGATGCAGGAGCCAGCGTGTCGATCAATCTCATGCGGTTGACCGGCCTGCCGACGATGCGCCGTGCCAACCAGGCGCGTGCGCAGACAGACAGCGCCCGCCGCATGGCGCTATCGATGGCGGTGATCACCCAGGTTCGAGTGTCCGTGGAGCGCTATCGCCTGACCACGCTCGACCATGACCTTGCCCGCGAGTCCGCCCAGGTCGATCAGCGCCTGTCGGCGATCGCACGCACCAGCGCGGCCAGCCGCCTGGAGAGCGAACTCGAGGCGCTGCGCACCGAGAGCCGCGCACTGGTGTCCCGCTACCAGCAGGCGACCGCCTACGCCGCTGCGCAGGCGGCGTTCGGGCGGGTGAAGAACTCGCTCGGCATCGACCTGCTGCCTGGTGAAGTCCGCTCGGCCGAAATGCCCGACCTGCAGCGGGCGATCGAGAGTTCGCTCGCCGCTGGCGAGAGAGAGGCGTTTCGCATCGGGGTGGCCGAAGTAGCCGCACCGCGGCCGGTCCGCGTGGCGATCGCGGGCCTGGGTGGGCAGGGCGATGAACGCACCGTGCGCGAGTCGGTCGAACGCGTGCTCGCGCGCAGCCAGGTCGGCGTGCGTACGGTCGACGATGCTTTCCGGCTGTCGCTCGCGTTCACGCCGCCGCCGGCCGGTGGCGGCCGCGCCACGTGGCGGATCGATGTCACCGATGCCGCGGGCAAGCCGGTGTTCGGCTCCGACTACACCAGCGTGCTGTCGGCGACCTCCGATGCGAAGACGCTATCGGCCTTCGCCGAGGCCGCGGTGCTGTCGGTGATGGCGCGGCTGCGCGAGGCGCTGGGCGCTCGCGGCCCGGGTCGATGAACACCGACCACGCGCCGGGTCATGTCCTGGGACGGATCCCGTCCAGATGGCGGACGTGCACGGCGTGCGCCGTGCTGGCACTGGCGCTCGGGTACGGCATGCCGACGCTGTCGCTGGCGCAGGGGGCGGTACCGGTGCAAGTGCCAGTGCCAGTGCAGATCGCGCCAGGGGATGCGGCGGGCCGGCTGCGCGCGACGGATATCGAAGTGCGCCTGCTGGTGGTTGCTGACCAGGAGAGTGCGATGTCGGCGCCGGCTGCGGCCCGGGTGTCCGCAGTCGAGGTGCGCCTGGGTGACGCGGTGGCCGCCGGTCGTCCGCTGGTACGGTTCGAATGCGCCGAGGTAGAGGCACGCCGCGAGGCGGCCGTTGCCGAGGCGAGTGCCGCGCGCCTGCAGCATGAAGCCAAGCTTCGCCTGCAGGGGCTGCAGTCAGCCGCCGAGATCGAGGTGGCGCTGGCCGCCGCGGCGGTCGATCGGGCGCAGGCTCAGACACGTGTGATAGAGGCCCAGCTGGCGCAGTGCGTGGTGCGTGCGCCGTTCGACGGACGGGTGGCCCGCATCCACGTCCGGCCGGGCCAGAGCGTCACGGCTGGCGCGCCGATCATCGATGTGGTGGGCAGCGGTGCGGTCAGGGCCAGGGTGAATGCACCCTCGCGGTGGCTGGCCTGGATCAAGCCGGGCGAGCGGCTCGACGCCGTGATCGACGAGACCGGACGCCGTCACGCGATGCGCGTGGCACGCGTGGCAGGGCGGGTCGATGCGGTCAGCCAGACCATCGAACTCGAGACGACCTTCGAAGGCGGCGGCGCCGACCTGCTGCCCGGCATGAGTGGCCGGGTGGTCGTGCCGCGGCGCTGATTCCCGGATGCCGGTCGTCGACCAGGGTGCAGCCGTGCATCTGCGGCTCACCGCGCGGATGCAGGAGGCGCGCGACCTGCCGGCGCTGAGCTTCGTGCTGTGCAACGAACTGCGCGCGCTGGTCGAGTACCGGCAGGCGGCCATCGTGGGCTGCGGTACGGCCGGACGCGGTACGCTGCTCGCGCACTCTGGCCTGGTGGCGGTGGACGCGGACACGCCGTTCGCACTGTGGATCGGCGAGATGGTGGATGCGCTGCGGCCAGCCCTCATCGAGCTGCCGCCCGAGGCGGCCATGCTCGCCGCCGACGCGGGCAGTCTCCCGGCGCGGCTGGCCGATGGCTGGTCGGAGTGGCTGCCGCCGCATGCGCTGCTGCTGCCGCTGCGCGGACCGGACGCCGTGCTGCGCGCGGTGCTGGTGCTGGCTCGCGAATCGCCGTGGCCTGAGGCGCTGGACGATGGCAGTCCGTCCTGGTGGCTGGCGGCCGCCGCCGGCGTGGCCGGGCACGCCTGGTGGGCGCTGGCGTCACGGCGACCGCGCCTCGCCGAGCGCTGGCGCATGACTGCGGGCTCACGCCGTGCCCGGATCGGGGTGCTTGCCGTCCTGCTGCTGCTGGCAGTGCCGGTACGCGAGTACTCGCTCGCGCCGGCCGAGGTGATTTCACTGGAAAGCCAGGTCATCGCGGCGCCGCAGACCGGCGTGATCCGCACGATGCGCGTGCCGCCCAACACCCCGGTGCGCAAGGGCGATGTGCTCGCCGAGTTCGACGACACCAGCCTGCGCAGCCGCCTGTCGGTGGCGCGGGCATCGATGGCGACCACCCGGGCCGAGTTCCTGCAATCCTCGCAGCGCGCCTTCGACCGACAGGAGGCGCGCGCGGAAGTCGGGCAGGCCGAGGCACGGGTGCGCGAGCGCGAGGCGGAGATCGCTGGCCTGACCGCGGAACTCGCGCGCCTGCAGGTGGTGGCGCCCGCCGATGGTGTGTTCGTCTATTCCCACCCCGATGACTGGGCCGGAAAGCCGGTGCAGACCGGCGAGCGCATCGGGCTGCTGAGCGATCCGGGTCAGCCGGGCATCCAGGCCTGGGTGCCAGTGGCCGACGCGATCAACCTGGCGCCGGGCGCACCGATGACGCTGTTCCTGCGGGTGGCGCCGTTGCAGCCCCTGTCGGGCAGCCTCGACCATGCGTCCTACCAGGTCGTCGACTCGCCCGAGGGCATTGCCGGCTACCGGGTGCGCGGGCGCCTTCAGGCGAGCAGCGAGACCGTGCGCGTCGGGTTGCGCGGGACGGTACGCATCGCGGGCGAATGGACCGTGCTCGGCTACCTGCTGCTGCGCCGGCCGCTGGCGGCGCTGCGCGAGTGGTGCGGGTGCTGAGTTCGTCTGTCGTTGCAGCGGAAGGGGCGATCCCCGCGGGGCGCCCTGCGCAGGCGGCGCCCGTACCCTGGCCCGAACTGCGCGAGGAGCTGCGCCTGCACCGTGCCGGCGACAACCCCGACGGCTCGCCGGCCTGGCATGTCGCCGATCCGGTGGCCAACCGTTACTGCCGGATTGGCTGGCTGGAGTTCGAGATGCTGGTGCGCTGGCATCTCGGGGATGCCGCGCAGATCGCAGCGCAGATTCGCGCCGACACGGCACTGCAGGCCGAGCCGGCAGACGTAGAGGCCTTCGCGGCGTTCCTGCGTGCACAGCAGTTGCTGCGTGCGTTGCCGGCGCGGGCGTTGCCGCCGCGCTTCGGCTGGCGCTGGTGGCTGCAGCACTACCTGTTCGTGCGCATACCTCTGGTGCGCCCGGCACGCGTGCTGGCCTGGCTGGCGCCCCGTCTGGGCATGTTCTGGACCCGCGGCTTCCTCGTACTGAGCGTGTTGGCTGCCGTGTCCGGGCTGCTGCTCGCCGCGCGCCAGTGGGACGAGGTGCGCGCGGGCGCTGGGGCGCTGCTGAGCTGGCAGGGCGGAGCCACGCTGCTCATCGCGCTCGCCTTCTCCAAGCTGGTGCACGAACTCGCGCATGCGCTCACCGCGACCCGGTATGGCGTACGCGTCGGCCACATGGGCATCGCGCTGGTGGTGCTCTGGCCGATGGCCTACACCGATACCGGGGAAGGCTGGAAACTGACCCGTGCGCGCCACCGCATGGCGATCGCCAGCGCAGGCATCGTCGCCGAGCTGGCGCTGGCGGCGTGGGCGACGCTGGCGTGGTGCCTGCTCCCCGATGGGCCCCTGCGCCACGCGCTGTTCCTGCTTGCGACCACCTCCTGGACCTGGACGCTGCTGGTCAATGCCAGCCCGTTCATGCGTTTCGACGGCTACTTCATCCTGTGCGACTGGCTGGATTTCCCGGCCCTGCACGAGCGTGCCGGCGCCCATGCGCGACGCTGGCTGCGGCGGGTCGTGCTCGGCCTGGAATCGCCGGTGCCCGAGAGCCTGCCGCCGGGCCGTGGCGCGCTGCTGGTGGCCTTCGCGCTGGTCACCTGGCTCTACCGTCTGGTGGTGTTCGTCGGTATCGCGCTGCTGGTCTACCACCTGTTCTTCAAGGCGCTGGGCATCCTGCTGTTCGTGGTCGAACTCTGGGTATTCATCGGACGTCCGGTTGCCACCGAGCTGCGAGCGTGGTGGCAGCAGCGTGCGGCCGTACGCGGATCGCGCATCCTCGTGCTTCTGCTGGCCATCGGCCTGCCGCTGATCGCGCTGCTCCTGCCCTGGCCGACCCGGGTGCAGGCACCCGGCGTGCTGCGCTCGGCGGGCGAGCAGGCGGTATACGCCCCCTACGCCGGTCGCATCGAACGCCTGTCGGTGAGCGATGGCCAGACGGTGCAGGCCGGCGATGTACTCGCCGAGCTGCATGCGCCGCGCGAGGACGACGAGCGCCGGCGTGCGCTGGCGGTGGCCGAGGGTTACCGGCGTGCCGCTGGCGGCGCGGTCGGCCTGGATCAGGATGGCGCTGCGCGCCAGGTCATTGCCGATCGCCAGAGCCAGCGCTGGCGCGCCGAGGCTGGTGCGCGCGCCACCGAGCTCGCCCGCCTTCGCATCGTGGCCGAGCGTGCCGGCACGGTTCGCGATGTCGACCCGCTGCTCGCTCCGGGCAGCTGGATCGATGCCGCCACGCCGATTGCCTGGCTGGTGCACGCACAAGGCTGGCAGGTCGAGGCGCTGGTTGCCGAGGCCGATCTGTCGCGCATCCGCACCGGCGATGCCGTGACGGTGATCGTTGCAGGCAGTGGGCACCGGCTCTCCGGCCGCCTCGCGGCGATCGATGGCGCACGCGTCCAGCGGCTGCCGCACCGGTTGCTCGCCGACGGCCACGGTGGTCCGGTCGAGGTCCTGCCCGCCGGGCCTGGCGGTGGTCTGGCACCGGTGGATGCGCTCTACCGGGTCGTGATCGAGGGCGATGACCCACTGCCCGGCCGCGTCGCGGTCAGGCGCGTCGCAGTCCATATCGACGCCCGCCCGGACAGCCCGGGACGCCGCTGGCTGTCAGCCATCGCCGCGGCACTGTTCCGCCAGGGCGCATTCTGACCGATCGCCGCAGCGGTCCCGGCACCTCTGCGGGGTGAGTCCGCCGGTCAACAGGCCGGCTCAGAACCCGTACAGTGCCGCCGCGTTGTCCACCAGTATGCGGTTGCGCACCGCCACGTCCGGCACCCAGTGGCTGAGCAGGTCGGCGATGTCGCCGTCGTTCGGCATGCGCGTCTTGACGATCACATGCGGCCAGTCGGTGCCCCAGACGAGTCGCTGCGGGGCGGCATCGACCAGCGCGAACGCGAAGTCGTCAGTGTCGGGGTAGGGCATCTCGGTGCCGGTGAGGCGGTAGGGGGCGGTCATCTTGGCCCAGGCCGCGCCGTCCTTCATCAGCCGGATCAGTGCCTGGAAGCCGGCGTCGGAGGTGCCCTTGCTGGTGGGAACGTAGCCCAGATGGCCGAACACCATCGGCACCGGGAAGCCGGCGAGCTGGCGGTCCAGGTCGGGGAACTCGTCCACGTGCATCAGGAACTCGACATGCCAGCCGAACGGCTTCACCTTGTTGGCGAGGGTCCTGAGCGCGTCGAGCGGCAGCTGGCCCTTGCCCGTCTTCAGGTCGACGATGTTGCAACGGACGCCGCGCACGCCGGCCGCGTGCAGGCGCTCGAGTTCGGCGACCGGCACGTCGAACGGTACTACCGCAACGCCGCGCAGCCGCTTCGGGTCGGCGGCCAGTGCGTCGAGCATCGCGCGGTTGTCGACGTCATAGATGCTGGGCTGCACCAGCACCGCCCGCTCGCAGCCGATCGTGTCGAGCATGTGCCGGTACTCGGAGAGCAGGGCATCCGGCGGGGTGTAGATGCGCTCCGACCAGTACGGGTAGCGTTCGGCCGGTCCGCACACGTGGGCATGGGTGTCGCAGGCGTGGGCCGGGAACGGCACCTTCGGTGCGCGGGGGGCGGGGTCGTGGGGGACGCAGGTCGGGATCGTGCTGGCGGTCATGTGCAGGTGCGGTCGTCCGGTTGGAGATGCCGCACGATACACCGGAGCCTGCCCTGCCTCCAGCGGCGGGGCCGTCCGTCAGACCATCTTCTAGTCGCGGCCGGGCCAGGCCTTCTCGAAGGCGGCGAGGAAGCGCGGCAGGTCGGCTTCCGGCAGCAGCTGGATGCCGGCCGCGCGTGACCGCCCACCGCCAGTCTCGAACTGCCGGCACAGGGCGTCGGCGCCGGCGGGGATGCTGGCCGGTGCGCGTACGCTGACCAGGTAGCCGCCGGCGCGCACGGTGAGCACTGCATGCGCGCGCATCGGGAAGGCGTTGGCGAGCTGGTTGCTGAAGAAGCCGGAGATGCGTCGTGACCAGGCGGCGTCGGGCAGGATGAACGCGGCGCCGGATTCGCTCACCACCGACGGCTCCAGGTCGGCGGCGCGTGCCAGGTCGTCGGACAGCGCGGTACGCAGCACTTCGTACACTGGCTCGGCGACGACGAAATCGAGCGGGTTCTCGTAGCGGCGCAGCGTCTCGTAGAGCTCGTCGGGTTGGTAGTGCAGGTCGTCGAGCGATTCGCCGTAGGCGTTGTAGTTCAGGCATTCGCCGAGCACGCGCAGCGTGTGCATCTGCATGTCGTTCATCTCGAGCGGCTCGGCGGCCTTCCAGGCGGCCTCGCGCAGGTTGTCGCCGAACGCCGCGACCACCGCCCATGCGCGATACTTGCCGTTCAGGAAGCGGTCGACGATCAGGCTGGTGCAGGTATCGGCAGACCCGTCGATATGCGCCCGGAAACCCGGCCGCTGCGGAACGGTGCCGGCGAAATGGTGGTCGAACCAGCGTACCCGGGCCCCGGTATCGAGTACCTGCATCAGGGCTTCACGGTTGACCTCGAGCGAGATGTCGAACACGGTGATCTCGTCGCCGCGACCTGCATCGACCCGGGCGAGGAGTTCGATGTCGCGCTTGGTGCCGGTGACCAGCACCGCGTCTCGCGGCTCGGCCAGGCGCAGCTGGTGCAGCGCGCACAGGCCATCGGCGTCGCCATTGAAAACGTCATAGAATTTCATCGATGAATCCTGCGGGGCCGGATACTGAAGTCGTCACGCATGTCGTAACCGATTTCCGGCTTGCTCAGGCGCGGGAGAGCCGGCTTGCGTGGTATTTCGCCGGAGCTTACCTGCTGGTCATCGTCTATGCGAGCCTGTCGCCGTTCAGTGGCTGGGCCACGCCCGGCGTGCCACCGCTGGCCTTCCTCGACGAACCCTGGCCCCGCCGCTGGCAGCGCTTCGACCTGTTGATCAACGGCGCAGCCTACCTGCCGCTGGGCCTGCTGCTGACCCTGGCGACGATGCGCTGGATACGACCGCTGCTCGCGGTACTGCTGGCAACCCTCGCCGGCAGTGCGCTGAGCTTCGGGCTGGAGACCGCGCAGATGTACCTGCCCGGACGCGTGGCCTCCAGTGTCGACCTGATCCTGAATACGGTGGGCACGCTGCTCGGTGCGCTGCTCGCAGCGCGTACCGGACGAATGCCGCTGTGGGCCCGTGTACGCGACCTGCGCCGCCGCTGGTGCCTGCCCGGGCGGGTCGCCGAGCCGGGGCTCGCGCTGGTCGCGCTGTGGTTCCTCACCCAGCTCGACCCGTCGCTGCCGCTGATGTCGGTGCGTGCGCTGCCCGACACGGTACCGATCCCGGGGACCGGCTTCATCCCGCCGCGCGGCTTCTCCGTCGGTTCGGCCGTCGCAGTCGCGGTGAACACGCTGGCGATCGGCCTGTTCGTGATGGCGCTGATGCGCAAGCGTTGGCATGCGCTGGTGGCGATGTTGTCGCTGCTGGCGATGGCGGCGGCGATCAAGTTCGGCGCTGGCCTGGCGATGCTCAGGTCCGAGGCGGCATTCATCTGGCTGTCTGACGAGGTGCTCGCCGGCATGGGTGCCGGTGCGTTGCTCGCGGCGGTCATGATCGCGCTGCCGCGGATGGCGGTGACCGGAGCTGCCATCTTCGTGCTGTTCGTCTCCTTCCTGTCGATCCACCTGTACGAGAACCCGCTGCCGCCGCTGGAAGCGCTGTGGCCGTTCCGCTGGAACTACGGCCAGCTGCTCAACTACACCGGGCTCGCGCGCACGATGGCGGAGCTGTGGCCGCTGGCGGCGGCGTGGTACCTGTTCCGGATGCGCCGGCTGCTGCGCCGTGACGTGCTGGCCGGGGCAGGGCCTGCCGGTGGTCGGGTCCGGTGACCTGCTGGCTATAATGCCGCACCCCCACCGCGGACCTGCCGATGAGCCACTACCGCCATCATGTCTTCTTCTGCTGCAACCAGCGCGAATCCGGCGCTTCGTGCTGCAATGACCACGCTGCATCCGAGGTGCGCGACTATGCGAAGAAGCGGGTCAAGACGCTCGGCCTGTCGGGTGAGGGCAAGGTCCGGGTGAACATGGCCGGCTGCCTCGATCGCTGCGAGGTCGGACCGGTGATGGTCGTCTACCCGGAAGCGGTCTGGTACACCTACGTCGACCGTAGCGACATCGACGAGATCATCGAAGAACACCTGGTGAATGGCCGCCCGGTGGAGCGGTTGCGGGTCTGAGCCAATGAAGCCGTCGACGCTGAGCCGCTTCGACCTCCGCGGCGCGGCGGGCAACATCGAGGTAAAGCTGAACGATCCGGGCGCGGACCGGCGGGGCATTGCGCTGATCGCGCATCCGCATCCGCTGTTCGGTGGCACCAACGAGAACAAGGTGGTGACCACGCTTGCGCGCGTGTTCTTCGAGGCCGGGCATGTGGTGGCGCGGCCGAACTTCCGTGGCGTCGGCGAGTCCGAAGGCGTGCATGACGAGGGCCGCGGCGAGACCGACGACCTGTCGCTCGTGATGGATGCGCTGCGCGAGCGGTTCGGGCCGCTGCCTGCGGCGCTCGCCGGCTTCTCGTTCGGCGGCTTCGTGGCCAGCCGGTTGGCGGCTCGCGCAGAGGCAGCCGATGCGCCGTTCGCGCTGGTGGTGCTGGTCGCCCCGGCGGTTGGCCGCTTCGAAGTGGGGCCAGTGAGCGGCTCGACCGTGGTGATCCACGGCGAGGACGACGACGTGGTGCCGTTGCGGCTGGTGCTCGACTGGGCGCGGCCGCAGGAACTGCCGGTGTCGCTGGTGCCCGGCACCGGTCATTTCTTCCATGGCCGGCTGCCGGTGCTGGCGCGGCTGGTACGCCGCGCGCTGGCGAGCGCCGGCGTCGAATGAATCCCGCGACCGTCGCGCGTATCAGCGGGCTGCGCAAGTCCTACGGTGGCCGGGAAGTGGTTGCCGGCGTGGATCTGGAACTGCGCGCCGGGGAGTGCTTCGGGCTGCTCGGACCGAACGGCGCGGGCAAGACCACGACGCTCAAGCTGTGCCTCGGGCTGGCCGAGGCGGATGCCGGTTCGATCGACCTGTTCGGCTTCGACCTGCCGCGGCAGGCGCGCGAGGCACGGCAGCGGGTCGGCGTGGTGCCGCAGATCGACAGCCTCGATCCCGACTTCACGGTGAGCGAGAACCTGTTGGTGTTCGGCCGCTACTTCGGCCTGTCCGATGCGCAGGTGAAGGCACGCATCCCGGATCTGCTGGAGTTCGCCAACCTCACCGGCCGCGGCGACGCGAAGATCCAGGCGCTGTCGGGTGGCATGAAGCGCCGGTTGACCGTGGCGCGGGCGCTGGTCAACGATCCCGACCTGGTCATCCTCGACGAGCCGACCACCGGGCTCGACCCGCAGGCCCGCCATGTCATCTGGGACCGACTCAAGCAGCTCACGGCGCAAGGCAAGACGCTGCTGCTGACCACCCACTTCATGGAAGAGGCCGAGCGCCTGTGCACCCGGCTGTCGGTGCTCGACCAGGGGCGTGTGATCGCCACCGGCGAGCCGCGGATGCTGATCGCCGAGCACATCGAGCCGCAGGTGGTCGAGGTGTACGGCGACGGCGTCGACGCGTGGGCATCGACCCATGCGAGGCCGAACAGCGAACGCTGCGAGCGCAGCGGCGAGACGGTGTTCTGCTACGCGCACGATGCGGGTCCGCTGGTCGCGAGCCTCGCCGGCTGGCCGGGGCTGCGCCACCTGCATCGGCCGGCGAACCTGGAAGACCTGTTCCTGAAGCTGACCGGACGCGAGATGCGCGACTGAACGATGGCTGCAGCGACCCCCTCCCTGCCTTCGACGGCGCGTGCGTCGGTCTACCGGCTCCCGTCGTTCAGCCTGCGCAGCCTGCATGTCTGGCGGCGTAACTTCCTTGTCTGGCGCAAGCTGGCGATCCCGTCGATGCTCGGCAACTTCGCCGATCCGGCGTTCTACATGCTCGCGCTCGGCTACGGTCTCGGCTCGATGATCCCGTCCATCGACGGGCTGCCGTACATCGCGTTCCTGGCCGCTGGCACCATCTGCTACAGCACGATGAACACCGCGACCTTCGAGGCGCTCTATTCCGCGTTCTCGCGCATGCACGTGCAGCGTACCTGGGATGCGATCCTGAACGCGCCGCTGTCGCTCGACGACATCGTCACCGGCGAGGCGCTGTGGGCGGCGACCAAGAGCCTGTTCTCCGGCGTGGCCATCCTGGTCGTGGTGTGGCTGCTCGGGCTGGCGCAGTCGTGGATGGTGCTCTGGCTGATCCCGCTCGCGCTGCTGATCGGACTGTGCTTCGCCAGCCTCGGGCTGATCGTTACTGCACTTGCGCCGAGCTACGATTTCTTCATGTACTACTTCACCCTGGTGGTCACGCCGATGATGCTGGTGTGCGGCGTGTTCTTCCCGGTCGACCAGCTGCCGGCCTGGCTGCAGGCGGTGTCGGCTGCCCTGCCATTGACCCATGCAGTGGCGATCGCACGGCCGCTGCTGGCCGGCGAGGTACCTGGCCAGGTTCTGCTGCACCTCGCGGTGCTGGTGGGTTATGGCCTCCTGGCCTTCCATATCGCGCTGGTGCTGGCGCGCCGGCGGCTGTTACGCTGAAACCTTCAATAGTACCGACCCTGCCGACATGCTCTGGATCAAGGCCCTCCACATCATCTTCGTGACCAGCTGGTTTGCCGGGTTGTTCTACCTGCCGCGCATCTTCGTCAACCTGGCGATGGTCCCCGCCGACAGCACTGCCGAGCGCGAGCGGCTGCTGCTGATGGCGCACAAGCTCTACCGGTTCATGACGCCGCTGGGGGTGCTGGCGCTGGTGTTCGGGTCGGCGCTCTGGCTGGCGTACGGGTTCGGCGGTGGCTGGCTGCATGCCAAGCTCGCGCTCACCGTGCTGCTGGTCGTCTACCACCTCTGGTGCGGCCGGGTGCTTGGCGTGTTCAAGGCCGGTGGCAACCTGCGCAGCCACGTGTTCTACCGCTGGATGAACGAGTTGCCGGTGCTGGGGCTGTTCGCGGTGGTGGTGCTGGTGGTGGTCAAGCCGTTCTGAGGCGGGGTCGGGCGATGTCGATGGCGATGTCGGTAGCAACGCGGCCGGTGGTGCTGGCCGCCTGGCTTGCGGCCTGGCTTGCGCTGGCGTGCACGGGTGCAGCGGCAACTGCTGGCCCGACCGTCGAATCGATGATCGTGGTGCGCAGCTCGCCGCTGGCAGGCTTCCAGTTCCATGCCGCCGGGCCGTTGTTCGCGCAGATGCAGGTCGGCGACCCGTTGGCGCTGGTGCGCGAGCCAGGCAATCCGCACGATCCGAACGCGATCCGCGTGGAGTGGCGCGAGGTAAAGCTCGGCTACGTGCCGCGCCGGGACAATCCCCAGGTGGCGCGGCAGATGGACCTGGGTGCGGCCCTGGAGGCACGCATCTCGCGGCTGCGCGAGGCGCGCAACCCCTGGGACCGGATCGAGTTCGAGGTGGTGCTGGTGCTGCCGAGGTGAGGGCGCCGGTGCCTACACCAGCCGCCCGATCAGATCGAGCACGCGCCTGACGCTGTGCGGGCCGTCCAGGGTCTCGCGCACGCCCAGCGAGGCCAGGCGCACTGCGGCGCCCTCCTGGCCGGTGCGCAGTAGCACCGCAGCCGGCGTGGACGCCCCGGAAGGGTATTGGCCGCAGCGCAGCAGCGTCAGCAGGTCGAACGCATCGCCCTCGTGGTCGAGCGCGATCACCAGCGCCGAGAACGGTCGCAGTTCCATCTCACGGACCGCGCCATGGATATCGGGCGTTTCGTGCACCCGTGCGATCCCTATCTCCCCGGCGACCTGCTTCACCGCACGACGCAGCAGCACGTCGGGCTCGGCGACCAGGACATCGGGCAGGCTGCACGCGTCGGCCAACTGGCTCATGATTCGCGCGCCTGGCGCAGGAGCTCCTCCACCGCGACGTCGCGCAGCGCGGACAGGATCGCCTGGTCGATGCGCGAGAAGATCCGCGGTTCCGTGTCGATCACGCACAGCGTACCGACCGCCATGCCGTCGGGAAGGATCAACGGTGCACCCGCATAGAACCGGATGAACGGATCGCCGGTGACCAGCGGGTTGTCGGCGAAGCGTGGATCCCGGGCGGCATCCTCTACCACGAACACTTCGCTTCCCATGATCGCATGGCCGCAGATCGAGATGTCGCGCGCAGTGTCGCAGGCCTCGGTGCCGGTTCGTGCCTTGAACCACTGGCGCTCCTCGTCGACCAGACTGACCAGCGCGATCGCCACGCCGAACTCGCTGGCGGCGAAGTCAGTGATGCGATCGAAGCGCGCTTCGGGCGGGGTATCCAGGATGAGCAGCTCGCGCAGGGCGCGCAGCCGCTGTGCTTCATTCGGAGGTATCGGAGCGGGTATCACGGCGGATCTGTTGGAATGGGCCTGATGGACCTAGTCATCCTTAGCGGCAGCGCCCACTGTCACTTGAGCAGGGGCGCAAACTTCCCTCCAGCCCGGGCGTCCGCGGTGGCACGGGTCAGTCCTCCTGATCCGATCCGTACACCGCCTCGATCGAATGCGCGAGGCGCTGGCAGACCACCGCCCGCTTTACCTTCAGCGTCGGTGTCAGCATGCCGTTGTCGATGGTCCACGGTTCCTTCACCGCGATTACCCGGCGCACCCTGACGTAGCGCGGGAAGTCCTTCAATTGCTGGTTGGCCAGGCGAACCAGTTTCTTCTCGTCGGTCTCCTGGGTCACCGCGGCCAGCGAGAGGAAATGGCGTCCCTCCCCGACCAGCATCACCTGCTCGAAAACCGGGTTGTCGAGCAGGGCTGCCTCGGCCTCCTCGGGTGGGAACTTCTCGCCGTTGGAAAGCACGATGATGTCCTTGGAACGGCCGCGGATGTAGATCTTGCCGTCGCGGATCTCGACGATGTCGCCGGTGTTGAGCCAGCCGTCGGGCGACAGCACCTTGGCGGTGGCCTCGGGGTTGCGCCAGTAGCCCTGCATCACGGAGGGGCCGCGCACCAGCAGTTCGCCCGCCTCGGAGATGCGCGATTCGAGCCCATCGAGCAACTGGCCGACCGAACTCGGATCGTTGTCGTCCTCGCGATTGCCTGCGATGACCGGCGACGCCTCGGTCAGGCCGTAGCCCTGGATCATCTTCAGGCCCAGCCCGATGAAGGTCCGTGCGATGCGCAGTTCGAGCTTCGCGCCGCCCGCCGCGGCCAGGCGCAGCCGGCCGCCCAGTTTCTCGAGGATCGGCGCCGCGACCAGCGGCTGCAGCCGTGCGTAGGCCATGCGCTGGAAGAGGTTCGCCTCGCCCAGGAACACCTTCCAGCCGTAGCGTACGGTGATCCTGAACAGGGCGCGCTTCATCGCCGATCCGGCAACGGCCTGTTCGATGCGCGCGAGAAAGCGTTCGAACAGCCGGGGTACCGCGACCAGCAGCGTCGGGCGGATCGAGAGGAGATCCTCGCCCAACTGCTGGATACCGCGCGCATAGGCGACGCACACCCCGCCATGGAGCATCAGGTAGTAGCCGCAGGTACGCTCGAACATGTGCGACATCGGCAGCACCGAGAGCGAGGTGTCGGTGCCGCGCAGCTCGAGCACCTTCGAACTCGCCTCGACGTTGGCGAGGATGCCGGCGTGACCCAGCTTCACGCCCTTGGGCTTGCCGGTGGTGCCCGAGGTGTAGACGATGGTCGCCAGCGCATCGGGCTCGAGCGGCTCGACCTCGAACCCCGGCGCGGATGCCGGCAGGAAGGTAGCCAGGGTGTCGGGCTCGGGGGTACCCCCGGGCGCCGGCGCCGCGGGAGCCTCGATGCAGACCACCGCTGGCAGGGCCGGCATCAGTTCGCGCAGGCGGGGCAGGGCACGCGGCGTGTCCAGCACCAGCAGCCGGGCGTCGGAATTGCCGATGCACCAGGCGATGTTCTCGGCGTTGTCGATCACGTACAGCGGCACAACGACCAGTCCCATGCCGAGCGCGGCCTGGTCGATCGCGACCCACTGCACGCCGTTCTTCAGGCAGATCGCGATACGGTCGCCCTTCTCGAAGCCGCGCATCCGGAATGCCTGCTGCCAGCGAGCGGCGAGGGCGATCACCTGCGCGACCGTATAATCGTGCCACGCCGCAGCTTCGGCGCTGCCATCGGCTCTCGTGCGGGCTTCCCATTGCCGGTACAGCACCTTGTCCGGCGTGCCCGCATGACGCTGCAGCAGCTGTGCGAGGTTGTTCATCCTGGCGTTCCTGGTGGAGCACGCATGCGATTGTTGGCGAGGTTACTGGAGTCCGGAACGAGCGGCGGTTGCCGGTGACCGCGTCGAACCGTTATTTTGCGCCATGCCCGCGCGGGCTGGAGGAAACGCTGGTCGTGGAACTGTCCCGGCTGGGAGCCACGCGCGTCGCCGCGGTGCCCGGCGGTGTCGGTTTCGTCGGCGACCTTGCCGTCGGCTACCGGGCCAACCTCGAGAGCCGGGTCGCCAGCCGCATCCTGCTCAGCCTGGGCGAGGGACGCTATTCGAACGAACAGGACGTCTATGCGTTCGTGAAGGCGATCGACTGGCCGTCGCTGTTCAGCGTCGAACGGACGCTGCGGGTGGACGTGTCGGCGATCCGCTCGCCGCTGCGCAGCCTGGAGTTCGCGACGCTGCGGGTGAAGGATGCGATCTGCGACCGCTTCCGCGAGAAGCAGGGCGTGCGGCCGAGCGTGGATACCGTCACGCCCGACGTGAGGGTACAGCTGTTCCTCACCGTCGATTCGATGACCGTATACCTCGACCTGTCCGGAGACCCGCTGTTCAAGCGCGGCTGGCGCGAGGATTCGGGCGAGGCGCCGCTGCGCGAGAACCTGGCAGCCGGCATGGTGGCACTGTCGGGCTGGCAGCCCGGCACGCCGTTCCTGGACCCGATGTGCGGTAGCGGCACGATCGCGATCGAGGCGGCGCAGTTGACGCTCGGCATCGCGCCTGGCCTCGGCCGCAGCTTCGGCTTCGAGCGGCTGCGCAACTTCGATGCCGGGTTGTGGAAGAGCCTGCTCGACGACGCCGGCGGACGGGTCGACCGCGGTCGCCGGCAGGTCGCGGTGTTCGGTTCGGACCGGGAAGGTTCCGCGGTGGTTGCCGCGCGCGCCAATGCTGCGCGGGCCGGCGTCGACCGGGCGGTGCAGTTCGAGGTGGTCGATGTCCGTCGCCGGCAGGCACCGGCGGCCGAGGGCGTGCTGGTGTCGAACCCTCCGTATGGCGTGCGCATGGAAAGCCGCGAATCGCTGGAGCTGTTCTATCCCCAGCTCGGTTCCGCGCTCAAGGCCGCGTTCGCCGGCTGGACTGCATACCTGATCTCGCCCGAGATGAAGCTGCCCGGGCAACTCGGCCTGAAGGCGTCGAAGCGCACCGTCCTGTTCAACGGCGCGATCGAATGCCGCCTGTTCGAGTTCCGCATGGTCGCCGGCCCGCACCGCTGACGAGCGGGACGGAAATCCGGGTCAGAGACGAATTTCCACAGGTAATTCGTCTCTGACCCGGATTTGCGTGTGACCCGGTGTTCAGACGATGTTGAGGTGGTCGATGCCGCCCATGACGTCGCGGTCCTTGGCGTCGGTGCTGTGCAGCTTGATCTGAAGGCGCAGGTCGTTGAGCGAGTCGGCATTGCGCAGGCCGTCTTCGTAGCTGATGGCGCCGGCTTCGTAGAGGTCGAACAGGGCCTGGTCGAAGGTCTGCATGCCCATCTCGCGCGACTTCTTCATCACTTCCTTGATCTCGTGCACGTCTCCCTTGAACACGAGGTCGGTGACCAGGGGCGAGTTGAGCAGTACCTCGACCGCGGCGACGCGGCCCTTGCCCTCGCGCCTGGGGATCAGTCGCTGCGAAACAATGCCCTTGAGGTTCAGGGACAGGTCCATCAGCAGCTGCGGCCGCCGCTCTTCCGGGAAGAAGTTGATGATCCGGTCCAGCGCCTGGTTGGCGTTGTTCGCATGCAGCGTGCACATGGCCAGGTGGCCGGTCTCGGCGAAGGCGATCGCGTAGTCCATCGTCTCGCGGTCGCGTACCTCGCCGATCAGGATCACGTCCGGTGCCTGGCGCAGCGTGTTCTTCAGCGCGGTGTGCCAGGACTCGGTGTCGACCCCGACCTCGCGATGGGTGACGATGCAGTTCTTGTGCTCGTGCACGAACTCGACCGGGTCTTCGACGGTGATGATGTGGCCGTAGCTGTTCTCGTTGCGGTAGCCGATCAGCGCCGCGAGCGAGGTCGACTTGCCCGAGCCGGTCGCGCCGACGAAGATGACCAGGCCGCGCTTGGTCATCGCCACGTCCTTGAGCACGGCGGGCAAGCCGAGGTCCTCGAACTTCGGGATGGTCGAGGTGATCACCCGCAGCACCAGGCCGACCCGGCCCTGCTGCATGAAGGCATTGACCCGGAAGCGGCCTATGCCCGGCGGGCTGATCGCGAAGTTGCACTCGCGCGTGGCCTCGAATTCGGCCGCCTGCCGGTCGTTCATGATCGAGCGCGCGAGGTCGGCGGTGTGGGTAGGCGTCAGAGTCTGGTTCGACACCGGCACCACCTTGCCGTCGAGCTTGAATGCCGGCGGGAAGCCCGCTGTGATGAACAGGTCGGATGCCTTCTTGCTGATCATGACGCGCAGCAGCTCGTGGACGAACTTGATGGCCTGATCGCGTTCCATTCGGTGGGGGTCCTTGCCTTGTTCGATGCGGGTGCGGATGCGCCGGCGTGTCCGGGAGGGCTACTGGAAGTTGTCCTTGTTCGCGGCCTTCATCTTCGCTTCCGCCGACGACACGATGTTACGCTTGACCAGCTCCTGCAGGTTCTGGTCGAGGGTCTGCATGCCGAAGGTCTGGCCCGTCTGGATCGCGGAATACATCTGCGCGATCTTGTTCTCGCGGATCAGGTTGCGGATGGCCGGAGTGCCGACCATGATCTCGTGCGCCGCGACCCGTCCGGTGCCGTCCTTGGTCTTGAGCAGGGTCTGCGAGATCACCGCGCGCAGCGACTCGGACAGCATCGCCCGCACCATCTCCTTCTCGGCCGCCGGAAACACGTCGATGATACGGTCGACCGTCTTGGCCGCGGAACTGGTATGCAGCGTGCCGAACACCAGGTGGCCGGTCTCGGCGCCGGTGAGTGCCAGCCGGATGGTCTCGAGGTCGCGCAACTCGCCCACGAGGATGATATCCGGATCCTCGCGCAGCGCCGAGCGCAGCGCGTTCGAGAACGACAGGGTGTGCGGACCGACCTCGCGCTGGTTGATCAGGCACTTCTTGCTCTCGTGCACGAACTCGATCGGATCCTCGATGGTGAGGATGTGCCCGTAGTCGTTGTTGTTGACATGGTCGACCATCGCCGCCAGCGTGGTCGACTTGCCCGAGCCGGTCGGGCCAGTGACCAGCACGATGCCGCGCGGCTGGTTCGAGATCTCGGCGAAGATCGGCGGCGCCTTGATCTCTTCCAGCGACAGCACCTTGGACGGAATGGTCCGCAGCACCGCGGCCGCGCCGCGCTGCTGCACGAACGCATTGACCCGGAATCGCGCCAGGTTGGGGATCGCGAACGAGAAATCGATCTCGAGGTTTTCCTCGTAGGTCTTCCGCTGCTGGTCGTTCATGATGTCGTACACCATGCCGTGCACGTCCTTGTGCTCCAGCGGCGGCAGGTTGATCCGGCGCACGTCCCCATGCACCCGGATCATCGGCGGCAGGCCCGCAGACAGGTGGAGGTCGGAGGCCTTGTTCTTGACCACGAATGCGAGCAGTTCGGATATGTCCACTATACTTTCCCGGCGGTTGAATTCGATACGACACTGCGAACACTGCGCCGCACCCACGGTGCGTGGATGCGCAGGGCTACGCAACAGATGTAGATCGGCTGGAAAAGCCCGCCCTTTAGCGCCGGCTGGCGTACTGCCGTTCCGTATGACCGTTGCGGCCTGCCTGCAACCCGCATCCGACCCGCACCCGACCCGCATTCAACCTGCACTCAATCCGCATCCGACCCGCATTCAAGTCCTTGACGCGTCGCGTTTAAATTATGGGAGCCATCGTCGACAACTTGCAAGCTGTTCGTGCGCGCATCGCCGCGGCGGCGCTGCATGCCGGCCGTGATCCGGCGACGATCGGACTGCTCGCGGTGAGCAAGACATTCGGCGCGGACGCGGTCATCGCCGCGCGTGCCGCCGGACAGCAGGCGTTCGGCGAAAACTACGTCCAGGAGGCGGTCGACAAGATCGCGCAGGTCGACGATCCCGGCATCGAATGGCACTTCATCGGCCCGCTCCAGAGCAACAAGACGCGCCCGGTGGCCGAGCACTTCCACTGGGTCCATTCGGTCTCCAGCCTCAGGATCGCACAGCGGCTGTCGGATCAGCGGCCCGCCGGGCTTGGCCCGCTGTCGATCTGCCTGCAGGTCAACGTCAGCGGCGAGGCGACCAAGGCGGGCGTATCCGAGGCGGAACTGCCCGCGCTCGCGCAGGCGGTGGCAGCGCTGCCGGGGCTGCGGCTGCGCGGACTGATGTGCATCCCCGCCCCGGCCGATGGCATGGATGCCCAGCGGCGGCCGTTTGCCCGCCTTGCGCAGATGCTGCGCCGGCTGCAGGTCGCTGGCCTGGCCGTCGACACCTTGTCGATGGGCATGTCCGACGACCTCGAGGCGGCGATCGCCGAGGGCGCCACCTGGGTTCGTGTCGGTACCGCCATCTTCGGGGTACGGACCCCGGCGGCTGCGCCGTCCGGTGACCCGGAGGAGCGCACTTGACGCAAACTCAAGACCCTTTTCCGGCGAACGCCGGTCCATTCCTGCGGGAGTTGCATCGATGAAGGTGTGTTTCATCGGCGGCGGAAACATGGCCTCGGCCATGATCGGCGGCCTGCTCAAGAGCGGCCTGTCCGCCGATTCAGTCTCTGCAGTGGATGTCGACGCCGGGCAGCGCGAGCGCCTGGCGCAGCGCTTCGGCATCCGCACCTGCGATGCGGCCGCGGACGCGCTGGCCGGCAGCGACTGCGTGGTGCTGGCAGTCAAGCCGCAGCAGGTCCGCAACGTCGCGGGCGGCCTTGCGCCCCTGCTGGACGGGCAACTGGTGGTGACCATCGCTGCCGGCATCCGTACCGCCGACCTCGCGCGCTGGCTGGGCGGTTACGACCGCATCGCCCGCGCGATGCCGAACACACCGGCCCTGATCGGCCAGGGCATCGCCGGCCTGTACGCCGGGCCCCAGCTCCCGGGCGAAGACCGGGCAAGCGTCGAGCGCATCCTCGGCGCGGTCGGGCAGGTCCTCTGGGTCGATCGCGAGGCCCTGATCGACGCGGTCACCGCAGTGTCCGGAAGCGGGCCTGCCTATGTGTTCATGATGATCGAGGCCCTGGAGGCTGCCGCGCAGGGCGTCGGCTTCGATGCCGCACAGGCGCGCCAGCTGGCGCTGGCGACCTTTGCCGGGGCTGCCAACCTCGCTGCCGGCGATGCCGAACCGCCGGCCGTGTTGCGCGCCCGGGTCACGTCGAAGGGCGGTACCACTGAACGCGGCATCGCCGCGCTCGAGGCCGGTGGGCTGCACGCGCTGGTCGCCGGCGCCGTCCACGCGGCGAACGTGCGGGCGGTCGAACTGGGCGAAGAGTCGGGCAGGGACCCACGATGATCGCGCAGGCACTGGCTTTCCTGGTCGATACGCTCGGTACGCTGCTGATCTTCGCACTGCTGCTGCGCTTCTGGCTGCAGGCCGCCCGGGCGCCTTTCAACAACCCGCTGTCGGGCCTGCTGGCGTCGGTGACCAACTGGGGCGTGAAGCCGCTGCGCCGGGTCGTGCCCGGGCTCTGGGGCCTGGACCTGGCCACGCTGCTGCTGGCCTGGCTGGTCGCCTGGGTGCTGAACATCGCGCTGTCGTTGATCGAACCTCGGCTGGTGCTTGACATGGCCGGTGGGGTGGGGGTCGGGACCACAGGTATCGGCGCCAGCGTCGGGCTGTCGGCGGTCGCGGCGCTGGTCCAGCTGGTCCGGTTGTTCATCTATACGATGATCGCCGCACTGATTGTGCAGATGGTGGTCTCGTGGGTGAACCCTCACTCGCCGTTGGCACCGCTGCTTGACTTGTTGTTGCGCCCTTTCCTGCGCCCGATCCAGCGCCGGATGAAGCCGGTGTCAGGTTTCGACCTGTCGCCGCTGGTGCTGCTGATCCTGTGCCAGCTGGCCCTGATCCTGGTCGTGGGCGGCCTGACGCGGATGTTGCTGATGTTGTTCTGACGCTGTTCTGACGTCTGCAGCAGCTTTCCGGGGCCGGTGTCGGGCGCTATTTGTCCCTGCCGGCTCAAGAATCGTCGCCGCTCGCCGTCATTGATCAAGCCATAGCCTGACCATACATCCTCGCCCCGCAGACCCCAGCCACTCCACGCAGCGCCTCACGTCACCCCCGGATGAACAGCTCCCTCGAAAAGGACGTCCTCGAATACCAGGCCTGGCGCGACCGGCTGGTAGGGGCGATCGAGTCCTTCCGGACGCGGCTGGACACCTCCCAGCAGGTGAACGTCGAGCAGTCCCTGCGCATGTACGACCTGATCGAGAGCCTGCGCACCGACCGGATGATGCTGGCCTTCATCGCCGAGTACTCACGCGGCAAGACCGAGCTCATCAATGCGTTGTTCTTCTCGCACTACAAGCGTCGGCTGCTGCCATCGGACATCGGTCGGACCACCATGTGCCCGACCGAGATTTTCCACGATCCGGGCGAGGCGCCTTATCTTCGGCTGCTGCCGATCGAGACGCGAGAAACCGACGAGAGCGTCGCTGCGCTCAAGCGCAAGCCGATCGAGTGGATCCGGATCTCGCTGCACCTCGACGACGCGGACGAACTGGCGGCCACGCTTGCCAAGGTCGTCGAGAGCAAGCGGGTCAGCATCGAGCAAGCCCGCAGACTGGGCCTGTACAACGACGAGAGCCCCGATCTGTCGGCCGCGCTCGGCGCCGGCCCGGGCGAGGTGTTGGTGCCGGCCTGGCGCCATGCGCTGATCAACTTCCCGCACCCGATGCTCAAGGCCGGCCTGGCGATCCTCGACACCCCTGGCCTGAACGCGCTCGGCACCGAGCCCGAGCTGACGCTGTCGATGATCCCGAACGCCCATGCAGTGCTGTTCCTGCTGGCGATGGACACCGGCGTCACGCGCAGCGACATGGAGCTCTGGCAGCGCCATGTGCAGAACAACGCGGTACGCTCGGTCGCGGTGCTGAACAAGGTCGACCTGATCTGGGATGATCTCAAGAGCGACAGCGAGATTGCGCAGGCGGTGACCGGTCAGCTCGACGTCACGGCGCGGATCCTGAACCTGCCGCGGCAGAGCGTGCTTCCGATGTCGGCGCAGAAGGCGCTGATCGCCCGCATCAAGGGCGACCCGGCGCTGCTCGAGCGCAGCGGCGTGCACGCCCTGGAATCCCTGCTCGCCCGGATGATCCCGGAACGCCGCCGCATCATCGCCGAGCGCGTCGCGGGCGAGTTCGGCGTGCTGGTGGACGCCTCCTACGAGACGGTGATGGCGAAGCTGCGCTCGACCCATGCTGAACTCGCCGAGCTTGTCAGCCTGCGCGGCAAGAACAAGGGCATGGTGAAGACCATGATGCTCAAGCTCGAGCAGGACCGCGCCGCCTACCAGCAGACCGTGCAGAACTTCCGCAACACGCATGCGGTGGTGATGAAGCAGGGCCTGATCCTGCAGTCCAACCTCGACCCCGACCTGATCGAAGGCATCTGCCAGGACTACCGCAGGAGGCTGGGCGACCAGCTGTTCACCGTGCGCCTGATGCGCATGATGCAGCAGCTGTTCGACCACTTCGAGCAGGAGACCGGCAAGATCACGGGTTTCGCCAACCAGATCAAGGGCCTGGTGGACACGGTCTACGAAAGCTTCCACGAGAAGTACGGCTTCGCACGGTTGTCGCCGCCGCAACTCTCGCTCGCCCGCTACGGCGAGCAGATGCTGCAGCTCAAGCAGGGCACGAGCGCGTTCTGCTCGAACCCGACCACCGTGATGCAGCCGCAGGGCATCGTGATCCGCAAGTTCTACGACATGCTGGTGGTCGAGGCGAAGTCGATCTTCCAGCGGGTCTCGGCAGAGGTCGACGACTGGCTCAACCGCGCGCTGTCGCCGCTGACCATGCAGCTGAAGGAGCATGAAGAGATGCTCGAGCGCCGGCTGGACAGCCTGCGCAAGATCTCCGAGAACGTACGGAACCTCGAGACGCGCACCAATCAACTCGAGCGTCTCGAGGCGGCGCTGCAGCGGCATGTCGAGGAACTCGAAGCAGTCCGGCAGGTGCTGATACCGCCAGTGGAGGCTCCCGGGCAGCTGCCTGAACCTTCGCCGGCGCGGCCGGCACAGGCAGCCTGAGGCCCCGGGGCACCCCTGCGCCATCCGGTTGGCCCTACTTCAGGATGACGTCGTACTGCTCCTGTCCGTAGGCGGTCTCGACCTGCAGCGAGATCGGCTTGCCGATGAAGTCGCCCAGCATCGCGAGGTTGTGCGATTCCTCGTCCAGGAACATGTCGATCACCGGCTGCGATGCGAGGATCCGGTACTCGCGCGCGTTGAACTGGCGCGCCTCGCGCAGCAGTTCGCGCAGGATGGTGTAGCAGATGGTCTGTGCGGTCTTCACCTCGCCCCGGCCGCTGCAGGTCGGGCAGGGCTCGCACAGGATGTGCGCGAGGCTCTCGCGGGTGCGCTTGCGCGTCATCTCGACCAGCCCCAGGCTGGTGAAGCCGTTCACCGTGAGCCGCGTACGGTCTCGGGCCAGCGCCTTCTTCAGTTCGCCGAGCACGGCATCCCGGTGCTCCGGGTTGTCCATGTCGATGAAGTCGAGGATGATGATGCCGCCCAGGTTGCGCAGGCGCAGCTGGCGCGCGATCACCAGGCAGGCTTCGAGGTTGGTCTTGAAGATGGTGTCGTCGAAGTTGCGCGCGCCGACGAAGCCGCCGGTGTTCACGTCGACCGTGGTCATCGCCTCGGTCTGGTCGAAGATCACGTAGCCACCGGACTTCAGGTCGACCCGGCGCGCCAGCGCGCGCTCGATCTCGCTCTCGACCGCATACACGTCGAACACCGGCAACTCGCCCACGTAGTGCTGTACCCGGGGCAGGATCTCCGGCATGAAGCGCTCGGCGAACGCGCAGGCGCGCTGGTATGTCTCGCGCGAATCGATGATCACCCGACCAGTGTCCTCGTTGAACATGTCGCGCAGTACGCGCAGCGCGAGGCTCAGGTCTTCGTGCACCAGCGACGGCGCTGCGGCGCTGCCGACCGTCTCCTGGATGGACGCCCACAGGGCGCGCAGGTAGGCCACGTCGCCGGCCAGTTCGCGCTCTGTCGCCGTCTCGGCGACGGTGCGGATGATGAAGCCGCCGTGCTCATCGGCCGGTCGGGCCCGCTCGACCATCTCGCGCAGGTGGTCGCGTTCGGCCTCGTTCTCGATGCGCTGCGAGATACCGATGTGCGGGTCCTGCGGCAGGTAGACCAGCAGCCGCCCCGCCAGGCTGATCTGGGTGGACAGGCGCGCGCCCTTGGTGCCGATCGGATCCTTGATCACCTGCACCAGCAGCGGCTGGCCTTCCATGAGGATCTTCTCTATCGGCCGCGCCGGCTCGGCGGGCGTCGTCCCGTGGCGATGGCCGAAGATGTCGCCGACGTGGAGGAACGCGGCGCGCTCCAGCCCGACATCGATGAACGCCGACTGCATGCCCGGCAGCACCCGTGCCACCCGACCCATGTAGATGTTGCCCACCAGGCCGCGGCTGCGGGTGCGCTCGATGTGCAACTCCTGGACGCTGCCCTGTTCGACGACGGCGACCCGTGTCTCCTGCGGTGTGACGTTGACCAGGATGTCTTCGCTCATGGCAGGTCGAACCCGTTGTTGCGCAGCAGTTCAGCCGTCTCGAACAGCGGCAGGCCCATGACCGCCGAGTAGCTGCCCTCCAGGCGTGTGACGAACAACGCACCGAGCCCCTGGATCGCGTAGGCCCCGGCCTTGTCGAGGGGCTCGCCGCTCGACACGTATCGGCGCACCTCGACCGGATCGAGCACCTTCAGCGAGACCACGCTGCGGGCGAGGCGGATGTCGATCTCGGCTTCACCGGTGGCGACTGCGACCGCGGACAGCACCTCGTGGCTGCGGCCCGACAGTCGGGTCAGCATCTGCGTCGCGGCGGCTGCATCGAGTGGCTTGCCCAGCGCCTCGCCGTCGATCACCACCTCGGTGTCGGCCGCCAGCACCAGGCCCGGGGTCATGCCGCGTTCGCGCGCGCGGGCCGCGCCCATCCGGGCCTTCTCCAGGGTGATGCGAGTCACGTAGTCGGTCGGAGCCTCGCCCGCGCGCGGGATCTCCTCCACGTCGCTGCCTCGCATCCGGTCGGAGCGCAGCAGCAGCGTCTCGAAGCGCACGTTGATCTGTCGCAGCAGTTCGCGGCGCCGTGGACTGTGCGATGCCAGGTACAGCAGGGGGCGGCCAGTGGTCATGGGACGTTCACTCGGGCGGTCGTTCGACCGTTCGGCCGCGACCGAACGGCCTCAGGGGGAGCGGTTTTCACTCGCGATGGTACGGATGATGCTCGAGAAGCGATACGCAGCGATAGATCTGCTCTACCAGCACCAGTCGTGCCAGCGCATGCGGCAGTGTCAGGGCCGACAGCGCCAGGGTCATCGAGGCCCGGGCGGCGAGCGCCGGTTCGAGGCCGTCCGGGCCGCCGATCCAGAAGGCGATGCCGGGTGCGTGGGTGCGCCAGCGCTCGATCGCGGCCGCGAAGGCACGGGTGTCGAGCGAGCGCCCGTGCTCGTCGAGCGCCACTCGCACGAACCCGTCGGGCGTCGCGGCCTCCAGACGTGCTGCCTCTGCCTCCATCATCGCGGCCACCGGCTTGCCCTGCGTGCGCGGGCTGGCCTTCACCGTCGCCACTTCCAGCCGGTACTGCCGCGGCAGGCGCCCGAGGTAGTCGGCGATGCCGGCGTCGATCCAGGCCGGGACGCGCTCGCCGACGGCAATCACCCGGAAGCGCATCGCCGCGGCTTGGCCTGGTCAGGCCGTCGGTTCTGCCGTGGCGGCGCCGCTCGCGCGGCGGCGGGTACGCGGCGGGGGCGCCCACAGTTCCTCGAGGTTGTAGTGCGCGCGGATGGTCGGCTGCATGATGTGCACGATCACCTTGCCCAGGTCGACGAGGATCCACTCGCCCACGGCCTCGCCCTCGATGCCGATCACCTCGGCACCGGCCTCCTTCAGCTTGTTGCGCACGTTCACGGCCAGCGCCTTCGTCTGGCGGTTCGAGTCGCCAGAAGCGATCACCACCCAGTCGCACAGCGTCGTCATCTTCGTCACGTTGAAGGCGACGATGTCCTTGGCCTTCACGTCCTCCAGCGCGTCGATCACCGCGCGCTTCATCGCGTCTATTCTCATGCGCACTCGATCATTGATCTTCAGCCTGCTGGTAGATGCCACGTTCATGAATGTAGTCGAGCACGGGCTGCGGCAGCAAGTATCGCGCGCTCGCTCCGCGCGCGATCAGACCCCGGATCCGCGTGGCCGAGATCTGAAGCACGCTGGTCGGGGCCAGGTAGATCGCGCCGGCTGGCTGCTCGGCGAGCAGGCCCACCTCGGATACGCGACGGGCGCGCAGTTCGGCAGCC
The DNA here is from genome assembly GCA_947458265.1 of Betaproteobacteria bacterium. Taxonomy (GTDB): domain Bacteria; phylum Pseudomonadota; class Gammaproteobacteria; order Burkholderiales; family CAIKXV01; genus CAIKXV01. The sequence goes on along the minus strand of CANGYF010000012.1, from coordinate 98,474 downwards.
AGTTCATGGTCGAGCGGAGCGGTGGCGATCGAGGCATGCCCGCCGCGCTCGGCGACCGCGAAATGCGCCAGCTGGAACAGGTCGCGCCAGCGGTGCCAGCGGTGCAGCCGGGCGAAGGCATCGGCGCCGACCATCAGGCAGATCGGCCGCTCCGGGCCGAACTCGGCGCGCAGTTCCGCGAGGGTGTCCACCGTGTAGCAGAGCGAGGTCTTGGCCACCTCGCGCTCGTCGGCCACCAGCCGGCGGTTGCCGGCGATCGCCAACCGAACCATGTGCAGCCGTTCCGCGCCCGATACCACCGGGACGGTGCGCAGGGGCGGCATGTTGGCTGGCATCAGCCGCACTTCGTCCAGGTCGAGTGCATCGCCGAGTTCCTCGGCAATGCGCAGGTGCCCGAAGTGGACCGGGTTGAAGGTGCCCCCGAGGATACCGATCGGCTTCAAAGGTTGTGCCGCCCGGCGGCGGCTTCGCCCGCCATCAGAGAAGCAGCCTGCGCACGTCGGCCAGCAGCCCGTTCAGGTGCGTGATGAAGCGTGCCCCCGTGGCGCCGTCGATGACCCGGTGATCGTAGGACAGCGAAAGTGGCAGCATCAGCCGCGGCACGAAGGTGCCGTCGACGAACACCGGCCGCATCGTCGACTTCGACACGCCGAGGATCGCCACCTCCGGCGCATTGATGATCGGCGTGAAGGCGGTGCCACCGATGCCGCCGAGGCTGGAGATCGAGAAACAGCCGCCCTGCATGTCGGCCGGCTTGAGCTTGCGCTCGCGTGCGGCCTCGGACAGCGAGGCCAGTTCGCGGGCGATGTCGGACACGCTCTTGCGATCGCAGTCGCGGATCACCGGCACCACCAGCCCGTCCGGTGTGTCCACTGCCACGCCGACATGGAAATACTTCTTCAGCACCAGCGCATCGCCGCCGGGCGCGAGCGAAGCATTGAAGGTGGGGAATTCGCGCAGCGCGCCGGCCACTGCCTTGACCAGGAAGGCCAGCACGGTCAGGCGCACGCCCTGCTTCCTGAGCGCCTCGACCTGGGCCTTGCGGAACGCTTCCAGCTCGGTGATGTCGACCTCGTCGAACTGGGTGACATGCGGGATGCTCACCCAGTTGCGGTGCAGGTTCGGGCCTGACAGCTTCTGGATGCGGCTCAGCGGCAGCGACTCGACCGGGCCGAACTTCGCGAAGTCGACCTGGGGCATCGGCGGCAGGTTGAACGGCAGGTTCCCACCTGCGGCAGCGGCAGCCGGGGCCGGAGCTGACAGTGCCTGCTTGACGAACGACTGCACGTCCTCCAGGAGGATGCGGCCCTTCGGGCCGCTTGCAGACACCCGCGACAGGTTCACGCCGAGTTCGCGTGCGAAGCGGCGGATCGACGGCGACGCATGCAGGCCTCCGGAGGCAGCGGGCTCGTCGCCGCCTGAGGCGTCGACCGCGGCCGGCGGCGGGGCTGGCGCGACTGCAGCCGGTGCCGGTGCTGCGGGCGCAGGGGGCGGCGCAGCCGGTGCAGGCGCGGGTGCAGGTACGGCCGCGGCCACGGCTGGCGCGCCTGCCGTGTCGTCCGCCTCGAGCACCAGTACCAGCGTGCCCTGTGACACCTTGTCGCCCACCTTGAGCTCGATCGACCGTACGGTGCCGGCCGCCGGGGCCGGTACCTCGATCGTCGCCTTGTCGGATTCCAGCGAGACCAGCGGGTCTTCCTTCTCGATGCGCGCCCCGACCGAGACCATGATCTCGACCACCGGCACGTCCTTGAAGTCGCCGATGTCGGGGACCTTCACTTCCATCGTGTTTGCCATGCGCCTACACCGTCGTCGGATTCGGTTTGTCGGCATCGATCCCGTAGCGGTCGATCGCCTCCGCCACCTTCTCGATCGTGATCGTACCTTCGTCGGCCAGCGCCTTGAGCGCAGCCACCGCGACATAGTGGCGGTCGACCTCGAAGAAGCGGCGGAGGTTCTTGCGGGTGTCGGAGCGCCCGAAGCCGTCGGTGCCCAGCACCACGTAGCGGCCGCGCACATACGGCCGGATCTGGTCGGCGAAGTTGCGCATGTAGTCGGTCGCCGCGATCACCGGACCGCTGCGGTCCTTCAGGCACTTCTGTACGTGGGACTCGCGCGGTGCTTCCGTCGGGTGCAGCATGTTCCACCGCTCGACGTCGATGCCGTCACGGCGCAGTTCGTTGAAGCTGGTCGCGCTCCAGATGTCGGCCTTCACGCCGAAATCCTGCTCGAGCAGTTCGGCTGCTGCGATCACCTCGCGCAGGATGGTGCCGCTGCCGAGCAGTTGCACCTTCGGTGCCTTGTCCTTCTTCGTGGTGGCGGCTTCGCGGAGCAGGTACATCCCCTTCAGGATGTCCGCCTCCGCACCCGCCGGCATCGCCGGATGGGCGTAGTTCTCGTTCATCACGGTGATGTAGTAGTAGATGTCCTCGCCGTCGGCATACATCCGGCGCAGGCCGTCCTGGATGATCACCGCGAGCTCGTAGGCGAAGGTGGGGTCGTAGGTGATGCAGTTGGGGATGGTCGCCGCCATCAGGTGGCTGTGCCCGTCCTCGTGCTGCAGACCCTCGCCGTTGAGCGTGGTGCGGCCGGCGGTGCCGCCCAGCAGGAAGCCGCGCGCGCGCGAGTCGCCCGCGAGCCAGCATAGGTCGCCCACGCGCTGGAAGCCGAACATCGAGTAGAAGATGAAGAACGGGATCATCGTGACCCCGTGCACGCTGTAGGCGGTGGCCGCGGCGACCCACGAGGACATGGCCCCTGCCTCGTTGATGCCTTCCTGGAGGATCTGGCCCTTCTTGTCTTCCTTGTAGAACATCAGCAGGTCGGCATCCTCGGGCTTGTACAGCTGCCCGACCGACGAGTAGATGCCCAGCTGCCGGAACATGCCTTCCATGCCGAAGGTGCGCGACTCGTCGGGCACGATCGGCACGATCAGCTTGCCGATCGCCTTGTCGCGCACCAGCGTGCCCAGGATGCGCACGAACGCCATCGTGGTGGAGATCTCGCGGTCTTCGGTCGACTTGAGCACCGACTCGAAGGCCGACAGCGGCGGTACCTCGAGCGGCGCTGCCTCGCGCCGGCGCTGCGGCACCGAGCCACCCATCGCGGCGATGCGTTCGCGCAGGTACTTCATCTCCGCGCTGTCCTCGGCCGGCTTGTACAGCGGCACCTCGTCGAGCTGGTCGTCCGGGATCGGGATGCCGAAGCGGTCGCGGAAGGCGCGGATCGACACCGTGCCCATCTTCTTCTGCTGGTGGGTGATGTTCTGGCCTTCGCCGGACTCGCCCATGCCATAGCCCTTGATGGTCTTGGCGAGGATCACCGTCGGCTGGCCCTTGTGCTCGGTGGCCGCCTTGTAGGCTGCATACATCTTGTGCGGGTCGTGGCCGCCGCGGTTCAGGCGCCAGATGTCCTCGTCGGACATCGTCGATACCATCTCGCGCAGCTCGGGGTACTTGCCGAAGAAGTGCTCGCGCACGTAGGCGCCGTCCTTCGACTTGAAGGTCTGGTACTCGCCGTCGACGCATTCCTCCATGCGCTTGAGCAGCAGGCCGGACTTGTCCTTCGCCAGCAGCGGGTCCCAGTAGGAACCCCAGATCACCTTGATCACGTTCCAGCCGGTGCCGCGGAAATCGGCCTCGAGTTCCTGGATGATCTTGCCGTTGCCGCGCACCGGGCCATCGAGCCGCTGCAGGTTGCAGTTGATCACGAACACGAGGTTGTCGAGGCGCTCGCGTGCGGCGAGCGAGATCGCGCCGAGCGATTCCGGCTCGTCCATCTCGCCGTCGCCCATGTAGGCGAAGACCTTCCGCTTGGAGGTGTCGACGATGCCGCGATCGTGCAGGTACTTCATGAAGCGCGCCTGGTAGATCGCCTGCAGCGGGCCCAGGCCCATCGACACGGTCGGGAACTGCCAGAAATCGGGCATCAGCCAGGGATGCGGATAGGACGACACGCCCTTGCCGTCGACCTCGCGCCTGAAGTTGTCGAGCTGTTCCTGCGTGATGCGCCCTTCGAGGAATGCGCGGGCATACACGCCCGGCGACGAGTGGCCCTGGAAGAACACCAGGTCGCCGCCGTGGTTCTCGGACGGCGCGTGGAAGAAGTGGTTGAAGCCGACGTCGTACAGCGTGGCAGCCGACGCGAAGCTGGCGATATGGCCGCCGAGTTCCGACGAATGCTTGTTCGCGCGGATCACCATCGCCATCGCGTTCCAGCGGATGATCGACCGGATGCGGTGCTCGAGCTCATGGTTGCCCGGCGACTTCGCCTCCATGTGAGGCGGGATGCTGTTCAGGTAGGCCGTCTGTGCGCTGAACGGCAGGTAGCCGCCGCTGCGCCGCGCGACATCGACCAGCTTCTCGAGCAGGAAGTGCGCGCGTTCCGGTCCTTCGTTCTCGAGCACGCCCTTGAGCGCATCGATCCACTCCTGCGTCTCGGCGGGATCGTGGTCGGGTGTTGCGCCAGCGTGCATGTCCGTCGAATCCATGGGGGGTGACCTTGGGTAGAAGTTGAACGGTCGTCCGGCAGGACAATGCCGACGCGCGCTCGTGGCTTGCGTGGCACTGCTGCGATCGGCGGACGAATCACGTGATCGCGGCGAGTATAGCGCGCGCTATTTCACGTTCCGGAGCGTCCTTGGACCCTACGGGAAACGATCTCGTGACGGGTGGAAACTTGCTGCATCGCGCCATGGCCAGTTGCCTCAGGAGTTGCGGGTTTCCTGTCGCGCTGCGGCAAATGTCTGCTCGAACCAGCCGGCGACCCGGCTCGCGACCTCCGCCTCCCGGCCCCGGTAGAAATGGTCGCAGCGGTCCACGATCGAGACCGTGCACGGCCCGGCGGACAGCCGGGCGAAGGCCTCCGCCGGGTACAGCTCTGGCGGTTCGCTGTCGCCGCGCAGGTAGAGGCTCGGGCAGTGCACCTGCGGTGCGAGGCCCAGCGTGTCGGGCAGTGCTTCCATCCGGTCGAGAAAGCTCTCGGCGCTCGATACGTACCACCAGCCGGGAAGGTGCATCAGTTCGCGTCCGCGGCCTTCGGCGACCATCCGGCGGGCGGTCGCGGCCACCGTGTCGAGGTCGAGGCCGTCGAGCGCGCCGGCAGTCGCCGCGTGGCGCACCATCGCCGTGCCGCCGCACTGGGCCGACAGCAGCACCAGCCCGGGCGTGCGCGGATGGTCGGCGACATGGCGAACCGCCAGCATGCCGCCATTGCTGTGGCCGATCACCACCGGGTCGGGCAGCCCCTGCTCGCCCAGCCAGCACGCTGCGATCCGGTTGTCTTCGATCGCCTCGTGCGTCATCTGCCAGGCCGCGCCCTCGGCCTGGCGTGAATCGCGGATGCTCATGATGTCATGGCCGCGACGGTTGAACGCCAGACAGGCGTAGCCGAGCCGGGTCAGCACCGGCGGCAGGAAGCGTGGCGCGCCCCAGAGGAAGCTCATCCGGTTGCCGTGGAACAGCAGCACGCTGCCGACCGGGGGCCTGTCATCCGGCAGATAGAAAGCGCCATCGATCGGCGTGGTGTCGGTGGGCAGGGTGATCAGTTCCGTTCTCATGCACATATACTCCGCAGGAAGACGCTCCCCGAGGCGTCCGGTACAGATCGAGGGCACCGGCACCCGAAGTGGAAGCGCGGCCAACGAAGGAGGAGATCCAGTGACACGCAAGACCAGGGCAGGGAAACCGGTACGGCAGGCGGGTGTTGGCGCATTCTCGAAAGCGCCGCTGCGCGCCGCATTGTGTGCGTTGTGCACGATCGTTGCACCATCGGCCGCGTTCGCGCAGGCGGGGGACTTCCCGGTGAAGCCGATCCGCATCCTGGTGCCGCTGGCACCGGGCGGCGGCAACGACGCGATCGCGCGCATGGTCGGATCGCGGCTGCAGGAGCGGCTGGGCCAGTCGGTGGTGGTCGACAACCGGCCGGGTGCCGGTGGCGTCGTCGGCACCGAGATCGCGGCCCGTGCCGCCCCGGACGGCTACACGATGATCGTCGTGAACAACTCGCACGTAGCCATGTCCGCGCTGTATCCGAAGCTCTCGTTCGATCCATTGCGTGACTTCGCACCCGTAGCGCTCGCGGCCAGCTCGCCGTTCATCGTCGTCGTGCATCCGTCGTTGCCGGTGAACAACATCCAGGAACTGCTGGCCTGGACCCGCGCCAACCCGGGCAAGATGAACTACGGCACGTCCGGCGTCGGCAGCCCGCCGCACCTGGCCGGCGAACTGATGGCGCAGATGGGCAAGGTCGACATGACCGCCATCGTGTTCAAGGGCATCGGCCCGGCGCTCGCCGCGGTGCTGGGCAACGAGATCCCGATGACCTTCCCGAACCTGCTGGTGGGCATCCCGCAGATGAAGGCCGGCCGGGTGCGTGCGCTGGCGATCACCAGCCTCAAGCGCTCCGACGTGCTGCCCGACCTGCCGACCGTCTCCGAGGCCGGCCTGCCCGGGTTCGAGGCGACCATCTGGTTCGGGTTCCTCTCCCCGCGCGGGACCCCGGGGCCGATCGTCGAGCGCCTGAACCGCGAGATCAACGGCATCCTCAAGCAACCGGAAGTGCGCCAGCAGATCGTCGGCATCGGCGCCGATCCGCTTGGAGGTACCGTCGCCGAGTTCGCCGCCTTGATGAAGTCGGATGCAGACCGCCTGGGCCGGTTGATCCGCGAGCGCGGAATCCGTCCCGACTGACCCTCGATCCGCCAGCCGGTCCGTGCACGGCGGCAACGAGGTGACGGTACTTCCGCCTGCAGTACGGCGGCGCGACCCCGGACCCCCCGGAGAGGGCCGCGCCGCCGGGGTCGCTCTCAGGCGACCTGCAGGTTCTTGCGCTGCCGCCGTACGGCGAACAGCATGGCCAGGATGCCCGACATCATGAGTGCTGCGGCGCCCGGCACCGGTACCACGCTGGTGCCGAACACATGGTTGTCGGACTCCAGTGCGAACTGGGTCGAGGTCAGCACGACGCGATCGAACGCATCGCCGCCGTTGAACGTGAAGTTGAAGTAGGCCGCCTGGCTCTGCGCGCCGGGCGTGAGGTCCGGATCCGGGAAGGCGAGCAGCGTCCCACCGGTGTAGCTCGCGACCTGCGTGCTGCCGTTGAAGAAGGCGATGCTGTTGTAGTTGTCTACCGAACCCCACCACAGGCCGAAGTAGTTCGACAGTGTCGGTGCAATCACGGTCACCGCCATCGTGCCCGAGGTCTGCTTCGGCACCGCCAGGTAGCGGCTGGTGTTCGGGTTGGCGCCGGTCTGCGGCGTCGCATACTGGCCGCCCAGGCTGTTGACCACGACGCGACCGTTGCCGCTGTACGGGGCCTGCAGGCTTTCCAGCGCGACGCTGTTGAAGTCGAACGTGGTGTAACCGGCCTGGCCGTTGAATGCCGAGGTCTGGCCCTGGCCCGCGAGCGCCGTGCCGCCGATGGAGACGACCACCCCGGCGCTGGCTGCCGATGCAGCCAGGCCGAGCGCGGCTGCGGAAACTGCTGCAACGAGAGATTTCGTGTCCATCATCTTGTTCCCAGGTCCGGTGGTTGGAAGCGGGAGAAGCTTCCAGTTCGGGTCCGAGGATAGGGAAAACCGTCGCGCGCTCAAGTGATGGAATTCACGGATGAACCGGCCTGTTGATCCGTTTGGATCAATGCCGTGCAGAAGGCTCTGTCGAGCCGTGATTTTCTGCCGCTGTGAAGCGTGAAAAAGTCCGTGCAGCGCGCGCCTGCCTGTGCTCGCAGGCGCGCGTTCAGCGGCCGCCGAAAACCGGGGGGCGCTTCTCGATGAACGCGCGCATCCCTTCCTTCTGGTCGGCGGTGGAGAAGGCCAGCCCGAACAGGTCGGATTCGACCGCGCAGGCCTGTGCCAGATCGAGCGACTGGCCGCGCTGCCAGGCCTGCTTGACCAGGCGCACGGCGAATGGCCCCTTCGATGCGATCGTACGAGCGAGTTCGACGCCTCGTGCGAGCAGGGCGTCGGCGGCGACCTTCTCGTTCGCAAGTCCGATGGCGACGGCTTCGTCTGCCCTCACCTGGCGGCCGGTCACGAGCAGTTCCATGGCCTTGCCTGGTGCTATCCGGCGTGGCAGCCGCTGCGTTCCGCCGAAGCCGGGCGGAATGCCCAGGTTGACTTCCGGCTGCCCGAAGACGGCGTTGTCCGCCGCGACGATCCAGTCGCAGGCCAGCGCCAGTTCGCAGCCGCCGCCGAGCGCGTAGCCGTTGACCAGCGCGATCACCGGTATCGGCAGCGCCTCCATGTCCAGGAACATCCGGGAGGCCCTGGACGAAAACGAGCGTGCCTGTTCCGGCGACAGCGCCTGCATCTCCGAGATGTCTGCGCCGGCCACGAAGGCCTTCGTACCACCGCCGGTCAGAAGCAGCGCACGTGCCTCGGCGTCTGCGGCCACTCCGGCCACCACGCGGGCGAGTTCCGCGAGCGTCGCACTGTCCAGCGCATTGAGGGCCTTGGGCCGGTCGATCGTCACCAGGTGGATGCCCGGCTCGGGCTGGTCATGGCGCAGGTTCTGGTAGCTGGGCTGGATCATCGGTGTCGTCTCGAAAGGCCGGCCGGGGCCGGGCTGCTCACCTGGCAGGGTAGTCGTAGAAGCCGCGTCCGCTCTTGCGTCCGAGGTGGCCGGCATCGACCATCTCGACCAGCAGCGGGCAGGGCCGGTACTTCGGATCGTTGAAGCCGTCGAGCAGCACCTGCATGATCGCCAGCACCGTGTCGATGCCGATCAGGTCGGCCAGCGCCAGCGGGCCCATCGGATGGCCCATGCCGAGCTTCATCACGATGTCGATTTCCTCGGCGCTGGCCAGGCCTTCATGCAGGCAGAACGCCGCCTCGTTGATCATCGGGATCAGCACCCGGTTGGCGACGAAGCCCGGGCTGTTCTTCACATCGACCGGCACCTTGCCGAGCGCGTGCGCCAGGGTCTCGACCGTGTCGCGCGTCCGCCGGGAGGTCTGTCGTGCGCTGATCACCTCGACCAGCTGCATCATCGGCACCGGGTTCATGAAGTGCATGCCGATCACGCGTTCCGGGTGTTCCACGGCTGCCGCGAGCCGGGTCAGCGAGATCGACGAGGTGTTGCTGGCGAGGATCGTGCTGGCGTGGCAGGTCTCGGACAGCTCGCGGAAGATCCTGCACTTGACCTCGAGGTTCTCCGTGACCGCCTCGATCACCAGGTCGACGTCGGCGAGCGCCTCGGCCGCACTGGTGGTCGTGATGCGCCCGAGCGTCTCCGCCTTGTCTGCCTCGCTGATGCGCGCCTTGGCCAGCAGGCGGTCAAGGCTGGTCGCGATCGCCGTGCGTGCGCGATCGAGCGCGGCTGGGTCGAGGTCGCGCAGCACGACCGGGTAGCCTGCCGCGGCGCAGACCTGGGCGATGCCGCTGCCCATCTGCCCGGCACCGAGTACAGCGATGCGCATCATGATTTCACCTTGCGGCCGGCCCGGGCAGCGGGTGCCGCAGGCGCGGCAGGTTCGGCAGGCGCAGCGGGCGCGGAACTGGCCTGCGCGCCCGGTTCGATCGCCTGCTTCACGTACGAGCCGGGCGCATCTTCGAACGCCGGATGCGAAGCGCTGCCGGGCTTGCGCGCATCGACTTCACCGCCGCCGAAGCCACTCGAAACCCACTGCTGCCAGTGCGGCCACCATGAGCCCTCATGCGACTGCGCCTGTGCGAGCCATTCGTCCGCGCCTGCGGTCAGCGGTGCAGGGCTGGTCCAGTGCTGGTACTTCTTCGCCGCCGGCGGGTTGATCACCCCGGCGATATGGCCGGAACCGGCGAGCGTGAACTGCACCGGGCCGGCGAGCAGGCCTGCGCCGACATAGGTCGACTTCCACGGCGCGATGTGGTCCTCGATCGTCGACAGGAAGTAGGCCGGGGTCTCGATCTTCGAGACATCGATCGGCACGCCGTCGAGCGTGATGCCGCCGGGCCGGCGCAGCAGGTTCTTCAGGTACATGTTGCGCAGGTAGAAGCCGTGCATCGCCGCCGGCATGCGGGTGGAGTCGGAGTTCCAGTAGAGCAGGTCGAACGGGAACGGATCCTTGCCCATCAGGTAGTTGTTCACGACGAACGACCAGATCAGGTCGTTGGCGCGCATCAGGTTGAAAGTGGCCGCCATCTCGTGGCCCTCGAGGTAGCCACGCTTCGCCATCTTGCGTTCGAGGCTGTCGAGCTGCTCCTCGTCGATGAACACGCCGAGCTCACCCGGCTCCGAGAAGTCGATCATCGCGGTGAAGAAGGTCGCGCTGGCAACCCGCTTGGCCTGGCCCTTCGCCTTCAGCCAGGCCAGCCCGCTCGCGAGCAGCGTGCCGCCGAGGCAGTAGCCGATCACGTTGGCATCCGGCTCGCCGGTGATGTCGCGCACTGCGTCGAGCGCGGCCAGCGGGCCGAGCTTCAGGTAGTCGTCGAAGCCCTTGTCGGCGAGGGTCGCGTCGGGGTTCACCCAGGAGATCACGAACACGGTGTGGCCCTGGTCGACCGCCCACTTGATGAACGAATTCTTCTCGCGCAGGTCGAGGATGTAGAACTTGTTGATCCAGGGCGGCACGATCAGCAGCGGCCGCTTCAGCACCTTCGCGGTCGAGGGCGTGTACTGGATCAGCTGCATCAGCGGGTTCTGGTACACGACCTTGCCCGGTGTGACCGCGATGTTCTCGCCCAGCTTGAACTGGCTGCGGTCGGTCATGCTGATGCGCAGCTGGCTGCCGCCGCTGCGCTCCAGGTCGCCCAGCAGGTTGTCCAGGCCGGCGAGCAGGTTGCGGCCGCCGGTGTCGATTGTCGCGCGCAGGACTTCCGGGTTGGTCATCGCGAAGTTGGTCGGCGCCAGTGCGTCGATGTACTGGCGGGTGAAGAAGTCGACCTTCTTGCGCGCGTTCTCGTCGAGTCCCTCGACGCCGGTCATCGCGCCATGGGTGTGGCGGGCGGCAATCAGGTAGGACTGCTTCAGGTAGTTGAACACGAGGTTGTTTTCCCAGTCCTCGTGCTTGAACCGCTTGTCGCCCCGGGCCGCCTCGGCCACCGGCGCGACCGACATGCCCATCGCCTTCAGCCAGGTCGACTGCCAGAGGTTCATGTAGTCGCCCCACATGTTCATCTGCAGCTGCATCAGCTTCATCGGATCGCTCCAGATCTGCTGGAACGCCTCGGTGAACGCGCGTCCGACGCCGGCCTCGTCCATCGACGGAGCGCCGGGTTCCTTGGCCATGCGCTCGAAGTAGCTCATCACCAGCTGCGAACTGCGCTGCGCGAGTTCGGTGAACTGGCGTGCCATCTCAGCGGTGTCGACGGGCGCTGGCGCTGCAGTCGCGCCCGCCGCGGGGTTGCCGGCTGCGCCGGTGGGTCTGGATTCGGCCATCGTGGTTCCTGCCTTCTCTCGGTCCTGGAGCGGGTGGCGGCGGGCGGTCGGCCCGGTGCCGCGAACTGTGCGGCTGCCTGCGATCGGCTGGCAGCCGGCCGTGGCCGGGCGGCCCCGCCTTCGTTGTCCGGGAGCCCGACGGGGCGTATATTAGGCGCCCTTGCTGCATGGCACAAATCGCATCGCAGCGCGGCCACAATCAAACGAGGAGCATCTGCATGAACGATCCAGTCGTCATCGTCGGCGCCGCCCGCACGCCCATGGGCGGGTTCCAGGGCGATTTCTCGAACGTGACTGCGTCGGTCCTTGGGGCCGCGGCGATCAAGGCGGCGGTCGAGCGCGCCGGCATTTCTGCCGCCGATGTCGACGAGGTCATCATGGGCAACGTGCTGATGTCCGGCCAGGGCCAGGCCCCGGCCCGCCAGGCAGCACTCGGCGCCGCCCTGCCGATCGGCACGCACTGCACCACCATCAACAAGATGTGCGGCTCTGGTATGCAGGCGATGATGTTCGCGCGCGACCAGCTGCTTGCCGGCTCCGCCTCGGTGATGGTGGCTGGCGGCATGGAAAGCATGACCAACGCCCCCTACCTGATCCCCAAGGCACGGGGCGGCATGCGGCTGGGCCATGGCGAGATCAAGGATTCGATGTTCCTGGACGGCCTCGAGGATGCCTACGACAAGGGCAAGCTGATGGGCGTGTTCGCGGAAGAGACCGCGACCCGCTACCAGTTCAGCCGCGAGGCGCAGGACCGGTTCGCGATCCAGTCGACCACCCGCGCGCAGGCTGCCATCAACGGCGGCGCCTTCGATGCCGAGATCACCCCGATCACCCTCAAGACCTCGAAGGGCGAGACGGTCATCAAGATCGACGAGCAGCCGCTGAAGGCGAAGATCGACAAGATCCCGTCGCTCAAGCCGGTGTTCAAGAAGGACGGTACGGTGACCCCGGCCAACTCCAGTTCGATCTCCGACGGTGCCGCCGCGCTGGTGATGATGCGCAAGTCGGAGGCCGAGAAGCGCGGCCTGAAGCCGCTGGCGACCATCGTCGCCCAGGCCAGCCATTCGCACGAGCCGCAGTGGTTCACCACCGCCCCGGTCGGCGCGATGCAGAAACTGTTCGCCGCCACCGGCTGGTCGGTCGACAACGTGGACCTGTTCGAGGTCAACGAGGCGTTCGCGGTAGTGACCATGGCTGCGATCCACGACCTCAAGCTGCCCGAGGAGAAGGTCAACGTGAACGGCGGCGCCTGCGCGCTCGGCCATCCGATCGGCGCCTCCGGTGCGCGTATCGTCGTCACGCTGCTGTCGGCGCTGCAGGCGCGCGGTGGCAAGCGCGGCATGGCCACGCTGTGCATCGGCGGCGGCGAGGCGGTTGCGATGGCGATCGAACTGGCCTGAGCATGGCTTCCGGCGAGGCGGGCCAGGCCGGCGGCGCGTCCGCCGGCCCGATCGAGTTCTTCTTCGACTTCTCGTCCCCCTACGGCTACTTCGCGGCGCATCGCATCGATGCGATCGCGAAGGCGCACGGACGCGCGGTGCAGTGGCGGCCTATCCTGCTCGGGCTGGTGTTCGAGGTCAGCGGCGGCCGTCCGCTGCCGTCCATGCCGATGAAGGGCGACTACGCCCGCATCGACGTCGCCCGCACCGCTCGCTTCCACGGCATCGCATGGCGGCAGCCGTCGAAGTTCCCGATCAGCGGACAGGCCGCCTGCCGCGCGTTCTACTGGCTGGCGGCGCAGGATCCGCAGACGGCGAACCGGCTGGCACGGGCCCTTTTCCGTGCCTACTTTGCGGACGGCCGGGACATCTCCAGTCCGCAGGTCACCGTCGAGGTGGCGGCGGAGATGGGCATTGCGGGCCCGGCCCTGGCAGAGGCCCTGTCCGACCCGGCGGCGAAGGAGCGCCCGCGCGCCGAGACACAGTGCGCGATCGAGCGCGGCGTGTTCGGCTCTCCATACTTCATCGTCGACGGCGAACCGTTCTGGGGCAACGACCGGCTCGACCAGATCGAGCGCTGGCTGGCCGACGGCCGGTTCTAGACAACAGATCGGGTGGAGCAGGGAACGCGGCCGGTCTGTAATAGACTGTGGATCTTTTCAGGGATCGACCCGGAGCCAGCGCGCGAAGACGAGTGGCGTCCGGATGACATTCAAACCGGAGGAGTCGCAATGAATCTGAAAATCGCCGCCTGGCCCGTGGGGCTTTCCCTGTGCCTGCTTTCCGCCGTAAGCAGCGGTCAGGAGTACCCGACGCGCCCGGTGTCGGTCGTCGTTCCCTTTGCGGCCGGTGGACCGACCGACACGATGGCGCGACTGCTCGCTCAGCAGTTCCAGGCGACCTTCAAGCAGACCGTCGTGGTCGAGAACGCGCCTGGCGCCGGTGGCACCATCGGCGTCAACAAGGTCGCACGCGCCGCGCCCGATGGCTACACGGTGCTGCTGATGCACATCGGCATGTCGACCGCTCCGGCGCTCTACAAGCGGCTGCCTTTCGATCCGTTGAAAGACCTCGAGCCGATCGGCCAGGTCGCGGATGTGCCGATGACCCTGTTGACGCGGGGGAACCTGCCGGTCACCGGCCTGAAGGACCTGATTGGCTACCTCAAGAGCAACCGCGAGAAGACCACAATCGCCAATGCCGGGCTGGGCGCTGCTTCGCACCTCTGTGGCCTGTTGTTCATGAGCTCGATCGGTATCGACCTCACCACCGTCCCCTACAAGGGGACGGCGCCGGCCATGAGCGATCTGCTCGGCGGGCAGGTGGATCTGCTCTGCGACCAGACCAGCAATACGGTCGGCCAGATCAAGGCGGGCAAGGTCCGCGCCATCGGGGTCACGTCGCCGAAGCGCCTGACGCAGTTGCCCGATGTGCCGACCCTGGCCGAACAGGGCCTGAGCGGTTTCGAACTCAACGTCTGGCACGGGCTGTACGCCCCCCGGGGAACGCCCCGGCCGGTGCTCGAGCGCCTGAACAAGGCACTGAACGCAACCATCACTGATGCGTCGTTCAATGCCCGTATCGCCGAGTTCGGCGCTGTCAGCGTGGCTCCGGCGCTGGCGACGCCCGAAGGGTTGCGTACGCACCTGGCGAAGGAGATCGCCTTGTGGGGGCCGATCATCGCCAAGGCGGGTCAGTTCGCTGATTGACGGCGGTCCAGGGGCGTCCCAGGCGGATACGCTGCGGGCCCTGGCGTTTTCGCGACGCCCCTGCCTGCGGCACAATCCCGGCTTACCGGAGGGATTCGCCATGGCTCCATCACCTGACGCCCTGACCGGCATCACCGTCGCCACCGATGCCCGGGGCATCGCCACGGTGACGCTGGACCGGCCCGAAATACACAACGCGTTCGACGACGCGATGATCGCGGCGCTGACCCGCGCGCTGCACGACCTGGACGCCGATGCTGCGGTGCGGGTGGTCGTGCTTGCGGCCAGCGGCCGGAGTTTTTCCGCGGGCGCCAACCTCAACTGGATGCAGCGCATGGCTGGCTACTCCGAGGCGCAGAACGTCGAGGATGCGCTGGGGCTGGCACGGCTGATGCATGTGCTCTACACGTTTCGCAAGCCGACCCTGGCGCGTGTGCACGGGTCGGCGTTCGCCGGCGGCCTCGGGCTGGTCGCCTGCTGCGATATCGCAGTGGCGGCGCCCGAGGCCACGTTCTGCCTCACGGAAGTCCGGCTGGGCATGATCCCGGCCGTCATCACGCCCTATGTCGTGGCTGCCATCGGCGAGCGCCAGGCGCGGCGCTACTGCCTCACCGCGGAGAGGTTCGACGCAGCCGAGGCACTCCGGCTCGGGTTGGTTCACGAGGTGGTCGAGGCCGCGGCGCTCGATGCCAGGATCGATGCGCTGGCCGGGCAACTGCTGCTCGGTGGCCCGGGTGCGCTGGCCGAGTGCAAGGCCTGGGTCGCCGAAGCGGCAGCGCGCCCGATCGACGAGGCACTTGTCGTGGAATCGGCGCGCCGGATCGCTGCGCTGCGCGCCAGCCCTGAAGGCCGCGAGGGTGTCACCGCATTCCTGGAAAAGCGCACCGCCCGCTGGGTCGCCGAAGCGAAGCGATGAGCGTGGCCACGAACAGGGTTGGCCTGCTGCCCGCTGCCGTGCGCGTGGTCGAGGTCGGGCCGCGCGACGGGCTGCAGAACGAGCCCGGCAGCATCCCGGTGGCCACGCGCGTGGCACTGATCGACCGGCTCGCGTCGGCCGGCCTCTCGATGGTCGAGTCGGGCGCGTTCGTGTCGCCGAAATGGGTGCCGCAGATGGCCGGGACCGCCGAGGTGCTGTCGGCGATCGCGCGGCGGCCCGGCACGCGGTTTCCGGTGCTGGTGCCGAACATGAAGGGGCTCGAGACCGCGCTTGCGTACCAGCAGGCAAGCGGCATCGCGCTGGAAGAGATCGCGGTGTTCTCGGCGGCCAGCGAGGCGTTTTCGCTGAAGAACACCCACTGCACCATCGACGAAGGGCTTGCGCGATTCGCCGAGGTCACCCGCGCCGCGCTTGCGCAGGGCTGGCGGGTGCGCGGATACGTCTCGGTGGCGTTCGGCTGTCCTTACGAAGGCGAGGTGGCCGCCGCGCGCGTGCTCGACGTGACGCGCCGGTTGCTCGACCTCGGCTGCTACGAGGTGTCGATCGGCGACACCACCGGCATCGGCACGGCGGGGTCCGTGCACCGGTTGTTCGATCTGCTGATCGCTCAGGTGCCGGCCGCGCGGCTGGCCGGACATTTCCACGACACCTGGGGACAGGGGCTGGCCAATACGCTCGCGATGCTCGAGCACGGTGTGGCGACGGTCGATGCATCGGTGGCCGGTCTCGGCGGTTGCCCGTATTCGCCCGGTGCAACCGGCAATGTCGCGACCGAGGACGTGGTCTGGATGCTGCACGGCATGGGCATCGAGACCGGCGTCGATTTCGACCGGCTGGTCGATGCCGGCTGCTTCATCAGCGAGGCACTGGGGCGCCGGACGGGATCGCGCGCGGCGCGCGCGCGTCTGGCCGAGCGCGAACGCAGCCAGGCGCCTTCTTGATCGCGTGCCGTCGGCTCCGACGCAGCTGGCGTGCGGCTGGCGGTGGCGTGGCGGCGCCCTGCGGCGCAGGCTGGCGCTGCAGCGCGGCATGCCCGACAATATGACCCCGACGCGCCGCAGGCGCGCTTCCCGACTGCAGGACACCGAGGCCATGACCGTGACGCTCCCGACTTCCCGATCGTTTCCCGGGACTGCCGATGCGGCGGATGCCGAGGCGCCGGTAGCATCGCCCTGCGTGCTGGTCTGCCTCTACGACAAGACCCTCGACGCCTGCAGCGGCTGCCTGCGCTCGCTCGACGAGATCGCCCACTGGTCGATCTACACCGCCGAAGAGCAGCGGGCAGTGCTCGAACGCGTGGCCGCGCGACGCAGCCGATCCGTAGCGCAGCCTGCGGGCTGATTGCAGTCCCCTCCAACCGCCGAAGCGACGTTTTCAAGATGCCACTGTCCGAACCTGCCCCGCGTACCGCGATCCATGTCCGCCGCGTCGAATGCCAGGGCTTCCAGCGCGAGGACGGCCTGTGGGATATCGAGGGCTTCATGGTCGACGTGAAGACCCATGACCACCAGCGGCGCGATGGCGGCAAGTCGCGCGCCGCCGGCGATCCGATCCACCAGATGCGCATCCGGCTGACCATCGACCTCGATTTCCTGATCCACGACTGCGAGGCGGTCACCGAAGCCTCGCCCTACAGCGGCTGCGGCGACATCGCCCCGGCCTTCAAGGCGCTGGTCGGCCTGAAGATCGGGCCGGGCTGGCGCCGCCGTACCCTGGAGGTGCTGGGTGGCACGCGCGGCTGCACCCACCTGCTGGAACTGCTCGGTCCGATGGCGACCACTGCCTATCAGGCCACCGGGCGGGCGCGTGCCGAACGCGACCTTCAGCGGCCATCCGACAAGCGCCCCTACCAGATCGATTCCTGCCACATCTACCGCAGCGACAGCCCGGCGGTGCTGGAACGCTGGCCGGCCTGGCACACCGGCCCGAAGGACTGACCCCGGATCCGCTGTCCTCCTCGACGATCAATGAGACCGACTCCATCGTGCCCGCGCAGGGTCTGGGCGACCGTCCACAGGTCGACCCGCGCCGCGCCCTCGCGCAACAGGGCGCGCGCCGCCTCGGCACCGGTCGCACCGGTGGTGGCGACATCGTCGACGAGCGCGACATGCAGGCCGCGCACTGGCCGGTCGACGACGAAGGCACCGCGCAGGTTGCCGGCACGTTCGGCCAGCGGCAGGCCGGATTGCGGCCGGGTATCGCGCGCACGGCGCAGCAGCAGCGGCTGCAGCGGGATGCCGGTATGCCTTCCCAAGACTCGTGCGATCTCGGCCGACTGGTTGAAGCCGCGCTCGGCGAGCCGCCGGTCCGACAGCGGCACCGGAAGCAGGCAGTCGGGTCGCTGCGCACCGCTGCAGCGTTCGAGCAGCAGGCCGGCCAGCACTGGCACCAGCCAGAGCCCACCTTCGAACTTGAGCCGGCGCACCATCGCATCGACCGGGAAACGGTAATCGAGCGCCGCCAGCCGCACGGTGCACGGTGGCGGATCGCGCCGGCAGCGTTCGCAGCAGGCCTGCACGCCGCCGCCGCCCGACGGCGGCGCCGCATCGCCGCAGCGCGGGCAGCGGTCGGCGTCGAGCCAGGGCAGGTCGCGATGGCAGCCGGCGCACAGCAGCATGCCCGCCTGGCAGCCGCCCTCGCACAGCGCACACGGCGGGGCGTCCGCCCAGGCACTGCGCAGCCTCTGCCACCATGATCCGGGCGGCGTGCCTGCCGTCACCGGTGCCCCGTGGTGGACGGTGTCGACGCGGACCGTATCGAGGGTGCCCGCGACTTCTGCAGGCAGTCCGGTGTGGGTGGTTTGACATCGAGGCATGGGCGACCGATCATCGTTCGATGCAGCGAGCCCGCCATCGTCACGCAGCCTGAGTCCATGGATACCCTAGAGAAACACCCGCAATGCCCCGATTCCCCGTCCCGCCCGCAACCGTGGTCGGTGGATGCGGTGGTCGCGCTGTTCGACCTGCCGTTCGCGGACCTCATGTTCCGGGCCCAGACCGTGCACCGCGAGAACCACGATCCGAACGCGGTGCAGCGCTCCACGCTGCTGTCCATCAAGACCGGCGGCTGCCCCGAGGATTGCGGCTACTGCCCGCAGGCCGCGCGCCATGACACCGGCGTGGACAATGAGCCGATGATGTCCGTGGATGCGGTGGTCGAAGCCGCGCGCAGCGCGAAGGCCAACGGTGCCACCCGCTTCTGCATGGGCGCCGCGTGGCGCAGCCCGAAGCAGCGCGACCTCGAGCCGGTATTGGCGATGGTGCGCCAGGTACGGGCCCTGGGCCTGGAGACCTGCGCGACCCTCGGCATGCTGAAGCCGGGGCAGGCAGGGCAACTGCGCGAGGCAGGGCTCGACTACTACAACCACAACCTCGATACCGCGCCCGAGTTCTACGGCGACATCGTGTCCACGCGCACCCAGCAGGACCGGCTGGACACGCTGGCGCAGGTGCGTTCGGCGGGCATGAACGTCTGCTGCGGCGGCATCGTCGGCATGGGCGAGACCCGGCGCCAGCGCGCCGGGCTGATCGCCACGCTGGCCAACCTCGATCCCTGTCCCGAGAGCGTGCCGATCAACCACCTGGTGCGGGTGCCGGGCACGCCGCTCGAGAACGAGGACGCGCTCGATCCGCTCGAGTTCGTGCGTACCGTCGCTGTGGCGCGCATCACGATGCCGCGCGCGATGGTGCGGCTGTCGGCCGGGCGCGAAGAGATGTCCGAGGCGGTGCAGGCGCTGTGCTTCCTTGCCGGGGCCAACTCGGTGTTCTACGGCGACCGGCTGCTCACCACCGGCAATCCCGACGTCGAGCGCGACCATGCGCTGTTCGACCGTCTGGGCATCCACGGGCTCGAGCCTGCCACGGGGCACTGAGGCGAAGTGACCAGGCTGTCCGACCTCTCAGCGCGGCTCGCCGGGCTGGAGGCCGAATCGCTGCGCCGTACACGGCGTCGGCTGGATTCGCCGCAGGGCGTCTGCGTGACCATCGACGGCCGCGAATGCGTGTCGTTCTGCAGCAACGACTACCTCGGGCTCGCCGCGCATCCCGGCATCGTGCGTGCGGTAACCGAGGGCGCGCAGCGCCATGGCACCGGTGCCGGCGCCTCGCACCTGCTGACCGGGCACAGCGATGCGCACGAGGCGCTCGAGCAGGCGCTCGCGCGCTTCTCCGGCTTTCCGGCGGCGCTGCTGTTCTCGACCGGCTACATGGCCAACCTCGGCGTGGCGACCGCATTGCTCGGGCGCGGTGACGCCGTCTTCGGCGACCGACTGAACCATGCCTGCCTGAACGATGGTGCGCTGCTGTCGCGCGCGACCTTCCACCGCCATCCGCATGGCGACCTGGCGGCGCTGGAGCGCCAGCTGGCCGGCAGCCAGGCCCGGGTGCGGATGATCATGGTCGATGGCGTGTTCAGCATGGATGGCGACATCGCGCCGCTGCCGGCGCTGCTCGAACTGGCGGCGCGTTTCGACGCCTGGCTGCTGGTCGACGATGCCCATGGCTTCGGCGTGCTCGGTGAAGGGCGCGGCTGCCTGGCGCATTTCGGCATCGATCCGGCAGAGGTGCTCGACCGGGTGATCTACATGGGTACGCTCAGCAAGGCGGCCGGCGTGTTCGGGGCCTTCGTGGCCGCCGCGCCCGAGGTGATCGACACCCTGGTGCAGTCGGCACGCACCTATGTCTTCACCACGGCATTGCCGCCGATGATCGCGTGCGGCCTGCAGGAGAGCCTGCGCCTGATCGAGCAGGAACCGCAGCGGCGCGAGCACCTCGCCGCGCTGGTCCGGCGCTGGCAGGACGGCGTGCGGGGATTGCGCAGCGGGCGTGCGCTGCCGTCGTCGACCGCGATACAGCCATGGGTGGTCGGAGGTTCGGCCGAGGCGGTGGCGCTGTCGGCGCGACTGGCCGAAGTCGGCCTGCTGGTGCCGGCGATCCGTCCACCGACCGTCCCGACCGGCAGCGCGCGCCTGCGCGTGTCGCTGTCGGCCGCGCACACGCTGCAGCAGGTCGACCGTCTGTGCGAGGCCCTGCATGACATCGAGGCGCGGCATGGTTGAGCGCGAGTGTCCGATCGCCGACTGGCTGCTGCTGCCGGGCTGGGGGTTCGGACCATCGGTGTTCGATGAACTGCGTGCCGCGCTGCCGACCGGGCTCAGGGTGGAGGCGGTGGCCTGCCGCGAGGCTGCCGCCGCGATCGACCGGCGCGTGGCGGCGGTGACAGCCGGGGCCGCGGCGCCGTTCGGCATCTGTGCCTGGTCGCTCGGCGCGACGGTGGCGATCACCCGCGCATCGGTCGATGCGGGGGCGATCGCCGCGATGGTGCTGGCCGGTGCGACGCCGCGCTTCGTCGCCGGCGACGACCAACTGCCCGGGATGCCGATGGCGGACTTCGACGCGTTCCGTACGCTTGCGGCGACCTCGCTGCCGTCCGCGCAGTCGCGCCTGGCTTCGCTCAGCGCGATGGGCTCGGCCGACGCACCGAACCTGTTGCGGCGCCTGCGCCGGTCGTTCGACCGGCCGGGCCCCGGGGAAGCGGCATCCGCATTCCGTGCCGACCTGCTGGCGGGGCTGGACTGCCTGCGCGAGGCGGACCTGCGCGGGGTGCTGCACGGCCTCGGCATGCCGGTGGCCGTTGTGCACGGAATGCAGGATGCGCTGGTGCCAGTACAGGCGGCCCGGGCGATGGCCGGCGCAGTGTCGGGCGCGCGCTGGCTGCCGGTGGCGGGAGGTGGGCACGCATTGCCCGTCGTACACGCGGCGCTGCTTGCCGCTACGATCGAAGCGCTTGCCACTGCCGAGCGTCACCCGTCGCCCCAGCCCCTGCCTTCGCCATGACCCTGCCACTGCCGACCGAACCGCATGTGATCGACAAGCGTGCGACACGCGAGTCGTTCTCGCGCGCCGCGACCGGCTACGACCATGCGGCCGTCCTGCAGCGCGAGGTCGGCGACCGGATGGCCGAGCGGCTCGACTACATCCGCATCGACCCGGCGCGACTGCTCGATGGCGGCAGCGGGACCGGGCACGGCACGCTGGCGCTCGCCGCACGCTATCCGAAGGCGCAGCGCATCGCGCTCGACATCGCCCCGGCGATGCTGCGTACCGCGCTGGCGAAGGAACCCGGCCGCTGGCGCTCGGCGCTGGGCGGCCGGCCGCGCACGCAGCCGGTCTGCGCCGACCTCGAACGGCTGCCGTTCGCGGCCGGATCGATCGACATGGTCTGGTCGAACCTGGCGCTGCAGTGGGTGAACGACCTGCCGGCGGCGCTGCGCGAGTGCTCCCGGGTGACCCGGCCGGGCGGGCTGGTGATGTTCAGCACCTTCGGCCCTGACACGCTGAAGGAACTGCGCAGTGCGTTCGCGGAAGTGGACGGCTACAGCCATGTGAGCCGGTTCACCGACATGCATGACATCGGCGACATGCTGCTCGAGGCAGGTTTCGTCACGCCGGTGGTCGACATGGAGCGGATCACGCTGACCTATCCGTCGCTGCCGGAACTGATGCGCGACCTCAAGGCGATCGGTGCGCACAACGCAACGGCTGGACGGCGCCAGGGCATGATGGGGCGGCGCGCGTTCGAGCGGGTGATCGCCGCCTATGAACGCTTCCGCAGCGACGGACGCCTGCCCGCCACCTACGAGGTGGTCTACGGGCATGCCTGGCGCGGCGAACCGAAGCGCAGCGCCGACGGGCACTCGATCGTGCGCTTCGATCGTGCGCGTCCGGCAGGCGGGCGGGGCTGATGGCGATGCACGGCCTGTTCGTCACCGGCACCGACACCGGCATCGGCAAGACCCGCAGCTGCGCGGTGGTGGCGCGTGCACTCGGCGCGGCTGGCCGGCGGGTCGGCGTGATGAAGCCGATCGCATCCGGCGCCTGCGAGGCGCCGGGTGGCGCCGGCGCGCTCTCCTGGGAGGACATCGATTCAGCGGTCGATGCGGCCAACGTGCCGCTGCCGGCGCACTGGGTCAACCAGTACCGCTTCGCCGAGCCTGTCGCTCCGCACCTCGCGGCACGACAGGCCGGGGCGGCGCTGGACATCGCGCCGATCGTCGAGGCGGCGCGGTCGGCTGCGGCGCGGGTCGACTGGCTGCTGGTCGAGGGCGTCGGCGGTTTCTGCGTGCCGCTCGCCGACCGGCCCGGTCCGGGTGCCGATACCGCAGCGCTCGCGCAGGCGCTCGGCTTTCCGGTGCTGCTGGTGGTCGGGCTGCGCCTGGGTTGCATCAACCATGCACTGCTGACCGCCGAGGCGGTGCAACGGCGCGGGCTGGTGCTGGCCGGCTGGCTGGGCAATGCGATCGATCCCGCGCTGGCGCGGGCCGACGAGGTGTTCGACACGCTGGAGCGATGGCTGCCGGCACCCTGCGTCGGGCGGCTCGCGCATGCGCCGGTACCCGACTGGAGCGTCGCGTCGGCCCAGGTCCGGATCGACCGCCTCGACGCGGGTGCGGCGCCTGCTGCGACAGCCGTGCGCGGTTGAAGCTGCCATGCCTGCTGTGCTAGATTCGCGGGCGCGTCGAAAGGCCGTGTCTGACCCGGCCTGAAGGTAGGCCCGGGGTTCCTCAGAGTGCCGTTGCAGCGCCTCCCTCACGGGCTGTGGCGACCACCGGGACAAGTCCGGACAGCGACGGTGAGTCGCCTGATGCTGTCCGCATCGCGTTCATCGCAGGTATGGCTGTGGCTTGCCTGCAAGCAGTAGATACGGCCTCGTGGCCGCAGTTCCAGAGCGGCTTCGGCCGTGTCCGTCGAGCGGTCCGCAGGGCCGCGAATCCCGGCCAGCGGGCCCGTCCGAGAAGCCCGCCGCCGGTCAGGCTGTTGTCCTGTACTGGCTCGTCGGTTGCCAGCCGCGCAGGGAGATTCGAAATCACTACGATCGAGGCCGATGTGGGATCCGTTGCGATCACCGCGGTGCCATCGGAAGACCGGAAGCGTTCTGACCCGACAGTCGGCCTGAGCCTGACTGCCCGTCCGAACCGCTCGCTGTCGCCCGCTGTACGGAACTGGGTGGCCGCCGGCATGTGCGTACCGGTGCTGGTCGTGGCACTGGTCGTGGCCGCGCAGGGTGCCTGGCTGGTCATGCCGTTCGCCGGACTCGAGATGGCGATGATCGTTTTCGCGTTCCGCTGGCTGCGCGCCGGTGACAGCGACTACGAGACGGTCAGTGCCAGCGGGCACGAGCTGGTTTTGCGGCGCTCGGTGCGCGGCCGTACTGAAGAATTGCGTTTCAACCTGCACTGGGTGCAGGTCGTGTTCGAGCCGGCCGGCATCGCGCGCAAGAGCGTCCTCGCGCTGCGTTCGCATGGCCGGGTGCACCCGATCGGGCACCTGATGACCGAGGTCGAGCGCACTGCCGCGGCCGATTACCTGGTCACCCGCATCCGCCACGCGCGCGCCGCGGCTGCCTGAGCTCACTTGGTCGAACGCACCGAACAGCACCACCGAAAACCGCTTCCGATATCCTTCCGAAATCAATGCCACGGCTGCAGGTCGCATCGCACACCGGAGTCTTCATGAATCTTCCGCACCACCCCCGCATTCCTTCGGCCCTGGCCGGCATCGCCAGCCTGCTGCTCCCCGCGGCATCCTTCGCGCAGGAGGCTGCAGGCCCGGCCTACCAGGCCGCGTCGAAGTACAACCTGCAACCGCCGGTCAGCGAGATCGCCTCTCAGATCTACGACCTGCACACGCTCGTCCTGATCTTCTGCGCCGTGATCTTCGTGGCGGTGTTCAGCGCGATGTTCTACGCGATCATCTACCACCGGAAATCGGCAGGCCACGAGCCGGCCCAGTTCCACGAGAACACCACGGTCGAGATCGTCTGGACGGTGGTGCCGTTCGTGATCCTGATCCTGATGGCCTGGCCGGCCACGAAGACGGTGATCGCGATGAAGGACACCTCGTCGCCCGACCTCACCATCAAGGCCACCGGCTACCAGTGGCAGTGGGGCTACGACTACCTGAAGGGCGAGGGCGACCTGAAGGATGTCGCCGACGGCATCGCGTTCTACTCCGCGCTGGCCACCTCCTACGAGGAACGCACGAACGTCAAGCCGAAGGATGCCGACTACCTGCTCGATGTCGACAACCGGCTTGTGGTGCCGGTGGGCAAGAAGGTCCGCATCCTCACCACCGCCAACGACGTGCTGCATGCGTGGTGGGTGCCTGCCCTCGGCGTGAAGCAGGACGCGATCCCGGGCTTCATCCGCGATACCTGGTTCAAGGCCACTGCCGTGGGCGTCTACCGCGGCGTCTGCGCCGAACTGTGCGGCAAGGAACATGGTTTCATGCCGATCGTGGTCGAGGTGAAGTCGGTCGAGGACTTCCGTGCCTGGGCAGCCGAGCGGCAGAAAGCCCGTACGGCCGGTGCCGGTGCGGCGCCTGCGCCAGCCGCAGCAGCGCCCGCCGCCCCCGCTGCCGCAGCGCCCGCCACCCCGGCGGTCGCGGCACCGGTCGCCCCGGCTGCAGCAGCGCCGGCGGCCGATGTCCCGGCACGCGCGGCGACCTCCGTCGCGGCGCGCAGCGCCAGCGGCGGCTGACCGGATCCACCGGCAGCGACACGCCCCGAATCTTCATCGAAATATCGCGCACAACCCGTTACGCCAGGTACACCAGGGAGACGAAACATGCAGGCCACCCATTCCCATCCGGCCGTCCATGACCACCACGCGCACGCCCAGCCGACCGGGCTGATGCGCTGGATCACGACGACCAACCACAAGGACATCGGCACGATGTACCTGTGGTTCAGCTTCACGATGTTCCTGGTGGGCGGCATCCTCGCCCTGGCGCTGCGCTCCGAGCTGTTCCAGCCCGGCCTGCAGCTGGTCGAGCCCGAAGTGTTCAACCAGCTCACCACGATGCACGGCGTGATCATGGTGTTCGGCGCGATCATGCCGGCCTTCGTCGGCTTCGCGAACTGGATGATCCCGCTGCAGATCGGCGCGGCCGACATGGCCTTCGCGCGGATGAACAACTGGAGCTTCTGGCTTCTGCCCCCGGCAGCCCTGCTGCTGGTGATCTCGTTCTTCGTGCCCGGTGGCGCGGCAGCCGGCGGCTGGACGCTCTACCCGCCGCTGTCGGTGCAGATGGGTCCCGGCATGGACCTGGCGATCTTCGCGCTGCACATCCTCGGCGCCTCGTCGATCATGGGTTCGATCAACATCGTCACCACGATCCTGAACATGCGCGCCCCCGGCATGACGCTGATGAAGATGCCGCTGTTCTGCTGGACCTGGCTGATCACCGCCTACCTGCTGATCGCCGTGATGCCGGTGCTGGCTGGCGCGATCACCATGATCCTGACCGACCGCCACTTCGACACCCACTTCTTCAACGCGGCCGGCGGCGGCGACCCGGTGCTGTTCCAGCACGTGTTCTGGTTCTTCGGGCACCCCGAGGTCTACATCATGATCCTGCCGGCCTTCGGCATCGTGTCGGAGATCATCCCGGCCTTCGCCCGCAAGCCGCTGTTCGGCTACACCTCCATGGTGTACGCCACCTCGTCGATCGCCATCCTGTCGTTCATCGTGTGGGCGCACCACATGTTCACCGTCGGCATGCCGGCGACCGCCCAGCTGTTCTTCATGTACGCGACGATGCTCATTGCAGTGCCCACCGGCGTGAAGGTGTTCAACTGGGTAGCGACGATGTGGAAGGGCTCGATGACCTTCGAGACCCCGATGCTGTTCGCCTGCGGCTTCATCTTCGTGTTCACGATGGGCGGCTTCACCGGCCTGATCCTGGCGATCACCCCGATCGACATCCAGCTGCACGACACCTACTTCGTGGTTGCGCACTTCCACTACGTGCTGGTGGCGGGTTCGCTGTTTGCGCTGTTCGCCGGCGTGTACTACTGGCTGCCGAAATGGACCGGCCACATGTACAACGAGACGCTGGGCAAGGCTCACTTCTGGCTGTCGGTGATCTTCTTCAACATCACCTTCTTCGTGCAGCACTTCCTCGGCCTGGCCGGCATGCCGCGCCGCGTACCCGACTACGCGCTGCAGTTCGCCGACTTCAACATGATCTCCACCATCGGCGCGTTCGGCTTCGGTATCACCCAACTGCTCTTCCTGTACATCGTGGTCAGCTGCATCCGCGGTGGCGAGAAGGCGGCAGACAAGCCGTGGGAAGGTGCGCAGGGCCTCGAGTGGACGGTGCCGTCGCCGGCGCCCCACCACACGTTCGAGACCCCGCCGGTGGTGCGCTGAGCAGATGACGGACAGCGACGCCATGCCAGGCATCGACCTCGATAACCTGTCGGCCGACGAGCGTCAGCGCACCCAGCGGCGTAAAGCCCTGCGTACCGCGCTGATGCTCGGGGCGGCCGCTGTCCTGGTGTTTGCCTTCTACATCTACCAGGTGGCAAGGATGGCTGGCTGATGGACGGCGGCAACGACAGGCCGGCGCCGATGCAACCCGGGCATGGCGGCCCGGACGCCGGCGACACGGCTTCCGACAACCGGGTGACCCTTCGCAAACTGCTGGTGGTCACCGGCCTCATGTTCGGCTTCGGCTTCGCGCTGGTGCCGTTCTACGAGAAGCTCTGCGACGTCACCGGCATCAACCGCATCGTCAAGCGCGACGACCACAAGCCGGCGAATACCCAGGTCGACACCAGCCGCAGCGTCACCGTCGAGTTCGATGCCAACCTGCGCAGCAACCTGCCCTGGACCTTCAAGCCGCTCGAGACCAGCGTGCGGGTGCATCCGGGCGAGATCGCTACGGTGGTCTACGAGGTTTCGAACGTCGCCGGCCGTGCGGTCACCGGGCAGGCCATCCCCAGCTACGGCCCCATGCTGGCCGCGCAGTTCTTCCGCAAGATCGAATGCTTCTGCTTCGACAAGCAGGAGATGGCCGCCGGCGAGACGCGGCAGATGCCAATCGCCTTCGTGGTCGATCCATCCTTGCCGTCCGATGTGAATACAATCACCCTGTCGTTCACCTTCTTCGAGGTGGCTGGCCGTGCCCAGGCGGGTACCCCGCTGGCCACGGCGGCCGCACCGGCAGGGGTGACGGCACCGCAATCGAAGATCCAGTAGAGACCGCCAAGGTCCAACGGAGTTGCCCATGAGCCAGTCGGCCACCGCCAGCAGCAGCACTGCCCCCCACTACTTCGTCCCGCAGCCTTCGACCTGGCCGATCTTCGGGTCGTTCGCGCTGTTCTTCATGGCGCTGGGCACGACACTCTGGATGAACGATGTCGGCTGGGGCAAGTTCATGCTGATCGGCGGGCTGTGCATCCTGTTCTACATGATGTTCGGCTGGTTCGGTACGGTGATCGGCGAGAGCGAAGGTGGCCTGTACAGCAAGCGGGTCGACATCTCCTTCCGCTGGTCGATGGGCTGGTTCATCTTCTCCGAGGTGATGTTCTTCGCCGCGTTCTTCGGTGTGCTGTTCTACATGCGGGTGATCTCGGTGCCGGACCTTGGCAGCCTCGACAGCCGCCTGCTCTGGCCGGAGTTCACGGCGTCCTGGCCGGTCGCTGGCCCGGGCATCCGCGAGTCGTTCCAGACGATCTCCGCGTTCGGCCTGCCGGCAATCAACACGATGCTGCTGCTGGCCTCCGGCGTCACGATCACGCTGGCGCATTGGGCTCTGCTCGCCAACAACCGGCCGGCGCTGGTGCGCTGGATGGTTGCCACGATCGTCCTGGGCACGGTGTTCCTGTTCGTTCAGGGCTACGAGTATGTGCACGCCTGGCGCGACCTGAACCTGCAGCTCGACATGGGTGCCTACGGCGCGACGTTCTTCATGCTGACCGGGTTCCACGGCTTCCACGTGACGATCGGCACCATCATGCTGATCGTGATCACGATCCGCTGCGCGAAGGGTCATTTCACGCCTGAGAACCACTTCGGCTTCGAGGGCGTCGCCTGGTACTGGCACTTCGTCGACGTCGTCTGGCTGCTGCTGTTCGTCGTCGTCTACGCGCTGTAACACAGGCTGTCGAACGGGGCGCCTGCCGGTCTGGCGCCTGCGGCCCTCCGGGGCCGCGTATCCGGCCCCCGGTGAGGGCGCGTGCGGCTTCAGGCGCGATTCTCGCCCTGCGTCCTCTGCAACCAGACGCTGCCGGGAACCGCCAGTGCTGTCACAAGCGTGCCGCTCGCAGAATTTGCTATAGGGCAGAGCCGCGAAGCGTGATCAGCCCGCTGAAATGCGCGAGCATCAGCAACAGGAATAACGCCACCGACAGGCCGACGCGCAGCGTGAGCGCTCGGACCGTGCGGGTCGAGTTTCCCCTGTCGTTGAACAGGTAGAACAGCGCCGACCCCAGGCTGGCCAGGATCAGCACCAGAAAGCCGACGATCAGGATAGTCATGGCAACGTCCGGTAATGGAACAGGAAGTCTAGCCGATGCAGTGCCGCCGCCGTCTTCGGCAGTGGCTGTTCCCGGCCGTGCTGCCGCCGGCCCGCGTCGTTTCCGCCCCGAGTGGATTCCTACGCTTGTGCTGCTGGCGGTGCTCGTGCTCACGCTGTCGGCCGGTCGCTGGCAGCTCGACCGCGCGGCCTACAAGGTCGCGTTGCAGCAGCGCATCGAGGCTGCAGCCGAGGCACCGCCGGTGCCCGTGCAGTCGGTCCCGCCCGCCGATCCGGCCTCTTTCGCCTGGCATCCGGTCGAGGCGACGGGTCGCTTCGACGCCGGTCGGGTTGTATTCCTCGACAACCGCCTGCGCGACGGTGTCCCGGGCTACGAAGTGCTGACGCCGCTGCGGCTGTCCGGCAGCGACCGCGTGCTGCTGGTCAACCGCGGATGGATCGCGGCGCCGCGCCAGCGCGAGCGCCTGCCCGTGGTCGAGACGCCTGCGGGCGAGGTGCGCGTACAGGGCCTGGCCTTCGTGCCGGGCGAGCGTTTCATGGAATTGCGGGCCGGCACCGACGACGCACTTCGCTGGCAGAACTGGACGATCGAACGGGCAAGGGAACGCTGGACGCTCGATCTGCTGCCTGTGGCCCTGCTGCAGACCGCGGCACTCGAGGGGAGCGGGCCCGGCACCGGCGCATCCGACACGCTCGCGCGCAACTGGCCGCGGCCCGATGCAGGCATCGACAAGCACCGCGGCTATGCCCTGCAATGGTTCAGTTTCGCCGCCATCGGGGTGATCGTCTGGCTGGTGCTCAGCCTGCGCCGCACCGGTGCATCGATCCACCAAACGGAGGCGACATGAAGCTGCCGCTCGGGTTTCGCCGCAAGTTGCCGCTGATCGTGCTGGTGCTGGTCTGCGCCACGCCGGCGTTCGGTCCCTACCTGCTCTGGTTCTTCTGGAAGCCGGGCGAGTACAGCAACTACGGCGAACTGGTGCAGCCAGTGGTGCTGCCGGAGATCGCGCTGGAGCCCATGGTCCCGGTCGTGCCCCCTGCGGCGGCCGTGGCCGCCGGTGTCCCCGCTACCCCGGGTCCCGGCGCAGCCACTACCCCGGGTCCTGGCGGACCCGTGGCCCCGGCCGGCGCGCCGTTGCCGGGTACGTCGCCGGTGCAGCAGGAGGCACCGACCCTGCGTGGCAAGTGGTTCCTGGTGATGGCCGATGGTGCCGAATGCGATGCGCGCTGCGAGCGCAAGATCTGGCAGCTGCGCCAGTTGCGCACCATGCAGGGCAAGGAAATGGAGCGGGTCGAGCGCGTGTGGCTGGTCGATGACGGCAGCGAGCCTGCGGCCCGCCTGCATGAACCCTATGCCGGCACCTGGGTCGTGCGCCGCCCGCCGAAGGCGTTGCTCGATGCGCTGCCGGTGCAATCGGGTAGCACGCTGCGCGACCATATGTGGCTGGTCGACCCGCTCGGCAACCTGATGATGCGCTATCCGCCGGATGCCGATGCCACGCGCATCCGCAAGGACATGACACGGCTGCTCAAGTACTCGAGGATCGGATGATGTACAGAAAACTCCTGCTGCTCGCACCGTTGCTCACGATCATCGTCGTGGTCGTCGGTGCCTATACCCGCCTGACCGATTCCGGCCTCGGTTGTCCCGACTGGCCGGGCTGCTATGGCCAGCTGACGGCACCCGATACCGCGGCCGAGATTGCCCGCGCGAGCGAACGTTTCCCCGGTGCCGAGATCGATCCGTTCAAGGGTTGGGTCGAAATGATCCATCGCTACCTGGCGATGTCGCTCGGTCTGCTGATCCTCGGCATCGCAGTGATCGCCTGGCGCAACCGGCTGCGCCAGGCCGCGTCCGCGGTACGCCTGCCGGGCAGCGACGCCCACTGGCTGGGCACGGGTCTCCTGCTCCTGCTGCTGGTGCAGGCGATGCTCGGCAAGTTCACTGTCACGCTGCTGCTCAAGCCCGGCGTCGTCACGCTGCACCTGCTCGGCGGCATGCTGATCCTGTCCGTGCTGTTCCGGATGGCGATCGGCGAGTTCGTCGATCGCAGCCGGGTCGCGGTCGAGCGCGCCGCGCGGCTGGTTCCATGGGTTGCCGGGGGCATCGTGCTGCTGATCGGGCAGATCATCCTCGGCGGCTGGGTCAGCACGAACTACGCGGCGCTGACCTGCCTCGACTTCCCGACCTGCCACGGCACGTTCCTGCCGCCGATGGACTTCCAGCACGGCTTCCATGTCCTGCGCGATCTGGGCGAGGCGCCCGACGGATCGCCGCTGTCGCACGAGTCGCTGAACGCGATCCAGTGGGCGCATCGGGTCGGCGCGCTGGTGATCACGGCCTACCTCGGTGTGCTCGGCCTGTTCGCACTGCGCATCCCCGGCGTGTCCGTGGCTGCCACCGCGATGCTGCTGCTGCTCGTGGCACAGGTGACGATCGGCATCCTGAACGTGGTATGGCTGCTGCCGCTCTGGCTCGCTACCCTGCACAACTTCGGCGCGGCCCTGCTGCTTTGTTCCGTCGTGATGCTAAAATTCATGGTGACGCGCCCGGCTGGCGTTCAAGTGCGCACCGGTCAGCCCACGAATGAGGCGAGGAAAGGCCCCACGCAGGCCGTGCACGCCTGACCTGAACACATACCCAAGCCCGGGCCATCGCCGCGCCGGATAACTGCTTGCCGCGGCTGAAGCTGACGAGACCCGATCGATGTCCCAGACACTCGCCCTGAACGGTGGCACCCTGCGCCAGTTCTATGAGCTGACCAAGCCGCGCGTGGTGTCGCTGATCGTGTTCACGGCGGTGATCGGCATGTTCCTCGCGACCGAGCCGGGCACGCTGCCGCCGTTGTCGCCGGCGCTGTTCGCCACGATCGGCATCGCGCTGGTCGCCGGTGCGGCCGCCGCCGTCAACTGCCTGATCGAGCAGAAGATCGACGCAGTGATGGCGCGCACCCGCGGCCGGCCGCTGCCCAGCGGCAACGTCAATTCGCTGCAGACGCTGGTGTTCGCCGGCGTGTTCGGCGGCGTCGGCCTGCTCGTGCTGCACAACCTGGTGAACACGCTGACCATGTGGCTCACCCTCGCCACCTTCGTCGGCTACGCAATCATCTACACCGTGGTGCTCAAGCCGCTGACGCCGCAGAACATCGTGATCGGTGGTGCCTCGGGCGCGATGCCGCCGGTACTCGGCTGGGCCGCGATCACCGGCGAGGTGTCGCCGGCCGCGCTGGTGCTGTTCCTGATCATCTTCGCCTGGACGCCGCCGCACTTCTGGGCGCTCGCGCTCTACCGCAAGCACGAGTATGCGAAGGCGGGCATCCCGATGCTGCCGGTCACCCACGGCGACCGATTCACCCAGCTGTCGGTGCTGCTCTACACGGTGATCCTGTTCGCCTGCTCCCTGTTGCCGTTCGCCATCCGCATGAGCGGCTGGCTGTACATGGTGTCGGCGGTGGTCCTGGGCGGCGTGTTCCTCTGGTATGCATGGCGGCTGTACACGAACTACAGCGACTGGCTCGCGCGGCGCACCTTCCGCTACTCCATCCTCTACCTGACGCTGATCTTCGCGGCACTGCTGCTCGACCACTACGCGCCCTGGAACTACTAAACACCGGAGCGCTGGTAACCCCGCCGCGACGCGGGCAACGAGGAGGAAACGCGCAATGACTCGAAACAAGGGCAAACCCGGGCCTACGGCCGAGCCGGTATCGGCGCTGATGCTGGCGCTGGCGTCCTACATCGCGGCGACGCCGCGCCGCGCGCTGCCGGCCGAAGTGGTCGAGCGCGCGAAGCTGCACCTGCTCGACACCATCGCTGCGATGGTATCCGGCGCACCGCTGCTGCCGGGCCGGCGTGCGATCGAGTACGTCACGGCGATGGGCGGTACGCCCGAGGCCACGATCCTCACCACCGGCACGCGTACCAGCGCAGTCAATGCCGCGCTGGCCAACGGCATGCTCGCCCATTCCGACGAGACCGACGACGCGTACTACCTCGCGCTGGTGCATCCTGGCTGCAGCATCGTGCCGGCGGCACTGGCGATGGCCGAGCGGCAGAAGTCGAGCGGCCGCGACCTGCTGCGCGCGATCGTGCTCGGCTACGACGTGTGCGCGCGCACTTCGATGGCCCTGGGCATCGAGCACTTCCGCAGCGCCGGCCACTCGACGCACAGCTTCGGCGGCACCTTCGGCTCGGCGGCCGCGGCCGGTGCGCTGGCGAACATCGACGTGCGCCAGGCGCGCCACCTGCTTTCCTATGCGGCGCAGCAGGCGAGCGGCCTGTCCTGCTGGGCGCGGGACGTCGAGCACGTCGAGAAGGCGTTCGACTTCGGCGGCATGCCGGCACGCAACGGCGTCACTGCTGCCACCATGGTCGCATCGGGCTTCACGGGCGTGGAAGACGTATTCAGCGGCGACCGCGGCTTCCTGCATGCCTTCGAGCCGTTCATCCGGCCGCAGGAGTTCGTGAAGGGCCTGGGCACGCGCTACGACATCATGCAGACCGCGATCAAGCGCTGGCCGGTCGGCTATCCGATACAGGCACCGCTCGATGCCCTGTCGACCCTGATCGACCGCCATGCGATCCGGGCTGGTGAAGTCGAGAAGGTGCACATCACGGTCGACGAGCAGGGCGCGCGTACGGTCAGCGGCCGCAAGATGTCGAACATAAACCTGCAGCACCTGGTCGCGATCATGCTGCTCGACGGCGACATCAGCTTCGAGGCGTCGCACGACCCGGCGCGCTCGCGCGACCGCGACGTGCTGGCGCTCAAGGAGAAGGTGCAGCTGGTCGGCAGCGCCGCACTGTCGAAGACTAAGACCACGCAGGCGATCGTCGAGATCACGCTGGCGCGGCCCGGCGGACCCCAGGGCAAGGCGCGCAGCACGGTCGTGCGCCACCACACCCGTGCGGTGCTGGGCAGCGCGACCCGGCCGATGGTTCGTGCCGACCTCGAGCGCAAGTGCGTCCCGCTGCTCCAGCCCGCGCTCGGCAAACGTCGCGCGGCAGCGCTGGTGGATGCGATCTGGACGATCGACCGCCTGCCCGACGTGCGCGCGCTGCGCCGGCTGCTCAGTCGGCCTTGATGCCGGCCTTGCGCACGACCTGGGCGATGCGCAGTGTCTCGCTGCGGATGATGGCGGCGAACTGCTGGGGCGTGTTGCCGACCGGCTCTGCCCCCTCGCTGGCCAGCGCAGGCTTCAGTTCCGGGCTGTGCACCGCACGCACCGCCTCGGCATTGAGGCGGGCGATCACCGGGCCAGGCGTGCCTGCCGGTGCCAGGAAGCCGATCCACTGGACATGCTCATAGCCGGCGATGCCTGCCTCTGCGATGGTCGGTACATCGGGCAGTGCGAAGCTGCGCCGGGTGGTGGTGACGCCCAGCGGGCGCAGCCGGCTGGAGCGTACCTGCGACAGCACCGACGGCAGGGTGGCGAACGACACCTGCGCTTCGCCGGCCAGCAGTGCATTGACCGATGGCCCGCCCCCCTTGTAGGGCACGTGAAGCAGGTCGACGCCGGTCAGGTTCTTGAACAGTTCGGCCGACAGGTGGGTGCCGGTGCCGCTGCCGGCGGAACTGTAGGCAACCTGTCCGGGGCGGGCCTTCGCGTGGGCGACCAGGTCCTGCACGCTCTTCGCGGGAAAGCCGACGTTTGCCACCAGCACGTTCGGGAAGGCCGAGAGTTGGGTGATCGGCGCGAGGTCGCGCTGCGGATCGAACGACAGCTTCGCATGCATGCTCGGGTTGATGGTGATCGACGAAGACACCACCAGCGTGGTGTAGCCGTCGGGGCTGGCGCGCACCGCGAGTTCCGTGCCGACGAGGCTGCCGGCCCCGGGCCGGTTGTCGATCAGCACCGCATGCCCGAGCGCCTCTCCGAGGCGGGCTGCGAGCAGGCGCGCCATCGCGTCGGTGGAGCCGCCGGGCGACTGCGGCACGATGATGCGCACTGCCTTTTGCGGCCAGGCCTGTGCCTGGCCCTGCGCCTGCGCAAGACACGGCAGCATCACCAGCGCGGCGGCGACCGTAGTGGTGACCGAAGTGGCGACCGCGGCGGGCAGCGCAGTGCCCGCGAAGCGTGCCGGGCGCGCGTGGCGCGCGGACCCGGCCGGGCGGGTCGGCCGCGCAAGGTTTGCGGCGCGCACGGGTGCTGCGCACGCCTGCCGATCGTGTGCCATTGTCTCCTCCTCGCTTCGCACTTCTGTTTTCAATAGGATAGACCCATGCGCTTCTTCAATCCACCGACCGAACTCGTCGCGGAAGTCTTCGCGACCATTCCTGCCCACCTGAGCAAGTCGGGCCAGCCGTCGACCTGGATCGAATCCAACCATCCCGGGTCGAAGCTCGGCTGCTTCCTCGAAGGGCCGGCGTTCGACCGCGCAGGCAACCTGTACGTGGTCGACATCCCGTTCGGGCGCATCTTCCGGATCACGCCCGACGCGCAGGTGAGCGTGGCGGCGGAATACGACGGCTGGCCGAACGGGCTGGCGGTACACAAGGACGGCCGCCTGTTCATCACCGATTACCGCCTCGGCGTGATGACCTGCGACCCGGCCACCGGCAAGGTCGAGCCGTGGATCACCCATGCGCGCTCCGAGGGTTTCAAGGGCGTCAACGACCTGGTGTTCGCCAGCAACGGCGACCTGTACTTCACCGACCAGGGGCAGACCGGCGTGCATGACCAGACCGGCCGCGTCTGGCGTGCCACGCCCGACCGAAAGCTCGAGTGCCTGATCGATAACGGACCGAGCCCCAACGGCATCGCGCTCTCACCCGACGAGTCGGCGGTGTACGTCGCGATGACCCGCACCAACTGCATGTGGCACCTGCCGCTGCGCGATGGCGTGCCGAGCAAGTGCGGCGTGTTCGGCTACCTGCCGGGCATGCATGGGCCGGACGGGCTGGCGGTGGATGCGAAGGGCAACCTTGCGGTCGGCCATGCAAGGGTGGGCATCGTCTGGCTGATGAGCCCGGCCGGCGAGTTCCTCTACGGCATCCGTGCACCCGACGGCGGCGGACGGCTGACCAACATGGCCTATGGCGGGCCGGAGGGCCGGCACCTGTACATCACCGATTCGTATCGCGGCACCATCCTGCGCTGCGAACTGCCGGTGCCGGGGCTCCAGTTGTACTCCCACCAGTGAATACCCTCCGGCCGCGCCGCCGGGCGTGCGTGGCCGGATATCGTCGGACGATCGCATCGTGACCCGCGAAGCGGGCAGACGGATGCGCCACACCTCGTGAGGACCCCATGACCGCCTCGTTGAATCCTTCCAGGCCCTTTGCTGCTATAGCCGCTGCAGCCGCGGCGGCCTGTGCCGCCGCTCTCCTTCCCGCGATCGTGGCGGCGCAGGCGCCCGCCTGGCCGGCCAAGCCAGTGCGCATCATCGTGCCCACCTCGCCTGGCGGCGGCACGGACATCGTCACGCGCGTGCTGGCGGCGCGCCTGACCGAGGTCTTCGGGCAGTCGGTGCTGGTCGAGAACAGACCGGGTGCCGGCCAGGTCCTCGGCACCGAGTTCGTCGCGCGTGCGGCTCCCGATGGCTACACCCAGCTGATGGCGGCGAGCGCCATCGTGCTGAACCAGGTACTGGCGAAGAAGCCGCCGTACGACACCCTTCGCGACTTCGTGCCGGTGACGGTCGCGGCGACCCTGCCCAATGTGCTGACCGTCCACCCGAGCCTGCCGGTGAAGTCGGTGAAGCAGTTGATCGCCCTGGCCAAGGCCAGGCCCGGGATGCTGAACTACAGCTCCGCCGGTGCAGGCACCTCGCCCCACATGTCGATGGAGCTTCTGCGCTCGATGGCAGCGGTCGACATCGTGCATGTCGCGTACAAGGGCACCGGTCCTGCGACCGCAGACCTGCTCGCCGGCCATGTCCAGCTGTCGATGCCGAACACGCTGACCGCCGCGCCGCACCTGCGTTCCGAGCGCCTGCGTGCGCTTGGTGTGACCAGCCTGAAGCGTGCGGCCGGGCTGCCCGAGGTACCGGCCATCGCCGAGGTCGGGCTGCCCGGCTATGAGGCGATCCAGTGGTACGGCCTGTTCGTGCCGGCCGGGACGCCGCGCGACGCGGTGAACCGCATGCAGTCCGAGACGGCGAAGGCGCTGCAGGCGCCGGATGTCGCGAAGCGCCTTGCAGCCGATGGCGCCGAGGCCGGCGGCATGAGTCCCGATGCGTTCGCCGCCTACGTCAAGTCGGAGATCGAGAAATGGAGCCGCGTCGTGCGCGACGCGAAGCTGGCACTGGACTGACCTCCAGTGGAACGAAGCAGGGCAGAACGAAACGTGACGAACGAGGAGTTGCAACCGATGACTGGATCTTCCCTGGCTGGGCAGCGGCCCGCAGCGGGTACGCCTCTGCTGCTGGCGCTTGCGCTGTGCGCACCGTCCGCCGTGATGGCGCAACCTGCACAGGGCTGGCCGGCGAAGCCCGTACGCATCGTCGTGCCCACCTCGCCGGGTGGCGGCACCGACATCGTCACGCGGGTGCTGGCCAACCGCGTGGGCGATGCACTGGGGCAGTCCGTCGTCGTCGAGAACCGCCCGGGCGCCGGGCAGATCCTGGGCACCGAGTTCGTCGCGCGTGCCCCCGCGGATGGTTACACCCAGCTGATGGCGGCCAGCGCGATCGTGCTGAACCAGGTACTGGCGAAGCAGCCACCCTACGACATCCTGCGCGACTTCGTGCCGGTCACGCTCGCCGCGTCGCTGCCGCATGTGCTGACCGTGCACCCGAGCCTGCCGGTGAAATCGGTGAAGGAACTGGTCTCGCTGGCGAAGGCACGGCCCGGTGCGCTCAACTACAGCTCGGCCGGCGCGGGGACGTCGCTGCACATGGCGATGGAGCTTTTCCTGTCGATGGCCGGCCTGAACATCGTTCACATCCCGTACAAGGGTGCCGGTCCGGCCACGGCGGACCTGCTCGCCGGCCATGTGCAGCTCGCCACGCCGAACACACTGACCGTCGCGCCATACCTGCGCTCGGGCCGGCTTCGCGCCATCGGCGTCACCGGTGCGAAGCGTGCGGCGGCGATGCCGGAGGTGCCGACGATCGCCGAGGGTGGGGTGCCTGGCTACGAGGCGATCTTCTGGTACGCGCTGTTCGCGCCTGCGGGCACGCCGCGCGAGGTCGTGGGCCGAATGCACGCAGAAGTGGCGAGGGCATTGCTGCTGCCCGACGTCGGGCAGCGGCTGGCGGCGGACGGCGCCGAACCGGGCGGCATGCCGCCGGATGCCTTCGCCGCGTTCATCAAGGCCGAACTCGAGAAGTGGGGCCGGGTCGTGCGCACCGCGAAGATAACGCTGAACTGAGCCACGCCGAACCGAGTCGCGCCGAACCGAGCCACGCTGAACCGAAGGACCACCATGCGGAACATCGACACCCACGCCCACTTCTTCCCGGAACGCTTCATCGAGCTGGTCGCGAAGCATGGCGGCCGTTGCGGCACCACGGTCACCAGCGATGCCACCGGGGCACGCTTCATCCAGGTCGGACTGAACCTGCGCACCGGGCCGATCACCTCCGGCTTCATCGACCTGGGCGAACGGCTCGCCTACATGGACCGCATGGGCATCGACATGCATGCGCTGTCGATGACCCAGCCGATGGTCTACTGGGCCGACGACGAACTGGGCCTGCAGCTGTCGGTGGCGGTCAACGATGCGATCAGCGCGGCGCATGTCGCGCATCCGGACCGCTTCATCGGCTTCGCCCACCTGCCGTTCCAGAACCCGAGCCTCGCGCTGGAGGAACTCGAGCGCGCTGCGAAGCTGCCCGGCATCCGCGGCATCTACATGGCTACCGCAGTGCGCGACCGCGAACTGTCGGACCGCAGCTTCTTCCCGATCTACGAGCGCATGGCTGACCTCGGGCTGCCGCTGTTCCTGCACCCGATGATGATCAACAACGAGCGGCTCAAGCAGTGGTACCTGATCAACACGCTCGGCAATCCGTTCGAGGTGGCCATCGCCGCCTCGCACCTGATCTTCGGCGGCGTGCTGGACGCCTTCCCGAAGCTGGAGGTATCGCTGCCGCACGCGGGCGGCGCGCTGCCGATCCTGCGCGGGCGCCTGGACCAGGGCTTCAAGGTACGGCCCGAGTGCAAGCACCTGCCGCGTGCCCCGAGCGAGTACCTGAAGCGGTTCACCTACGACACCATCAGCTATTGCCCCGAGGTGATGGACTACATGGTGAAGCTGGTCGGAGCCGACCGCATCCTGATGGGCAGCGACTACTGCTTCGACATCGCGCACAACGACCCGGTGGGCGTGGTGCACGAGATCAGCGTGCTCGACGACGCAGGCAAGCAGGCAGTGTTCTGGGACAACGCGGCGCGGTTGCTGCGCCTCTGAAGACCGCGGCGGGGGGGCTGCTGGCCGTGGGTTACGCGCCTGGCTCCCTGGACAGCGGCGGCGGCCTGACGCTGCTGTGAAGGCTGGCGGCGGCGGCTCGTGCAGCAGCGGCCATCTCGTGCGCCATCGCGGCGCTGCGCCCGGTGTATCCGGCCGGATCGAGCGCAGCGCGCAGCGCCGGTTCGTCCACCGTCTGGCGTACGCGCTCGTCGGCGAGCAACCGGTCGACGAGCAGGTCGCCAGCCGTCCCTGCCTTCGCCAGCGCATGGTGTACGAGGTCGTGGGCCGGCCCGCGGCCCAGCGCCGGCGCGAGCAGCATCATCGCGTTCTCGGCGGCGATCGCCCCGCCGGAGTGCTCGAGGTTGCGCAGCATCCGGTCGGGATGCAGTCGCAGGCAGGCGAGCAACTGGTCCATCTCCCAGGCTACCGCGTAGGCAAGCGGTCCGGTGCCCTCCATCAGCCAGTACATCATCTGGTTGTTCGCGGCATCGCCTTCGTGCGTGGGTTGCATGGCCTCGAGGGCCAGCGGTACCTGGGCTCGCAGGCGGCCGGCCAGCGCGATGACCTGCACGGCGACCTTCGAATTCACCTTCTGCGGCATGGTGCTGGAGCCGACGACGTCCGCGCCGAGCGACTCGGACACCTCGTCGATCTCGTCGGCCATGAGCGAATAGAGTTCGCGCGCGATCCTGGAGAACGTGGTGCCCATCAGCGCCAGCAGCATCACGTACTCCGCCACGTGGTCGGTGCCGGCACGGGAGGGCACCGCGAGCGGCACCAGTCCCAGGCGCTGCGACAGCCGCCGGTTGATCTCCGGCCCGTGCTCGCCGAATGCGTGCATCGCCCCCAGGGCGCCCCCCCAAAGCGCCACGAACACCCGCGGCTCCGCACCGCGCAGCCGGTCCACGTGGCGCAGCATCTCCTCGATCCAGGCGGCGACCTTCAGCCCGAAGGTGATCGGAAGCGCATGCCGGTAGTTCGTGCGCCCGGCTGCGAGCATCTCCGCGCTGGCCTCGGCCAGTGCGGCCATCCGGACGAGGATGTCGCCCAGCAGCGCCAGCAATGCGTCGTGTGCTTCGCGCATGATCAGGGTACGACCGGTCTGCGTCAGGTTCTGGGTGGTGGCACCCCAGTGCACGAAGTCCCCGGCATCCCCCTCGCAGGCCTGTGCCAATGCGCGCGCGATCGAGTGGATCGGCGCGCGCGTGCGCGCGATGTCCGCGGCGAGCGCCGCCGGACCGATCGACTCAAGGTTGGCCCTTCGCCGGATCTCGGCCGCTGCCGTCGCGGGGATCATGCCGAGTTCGGCCTGCACCTCCGCCAGCGTGGCCTCGATGTCGAGAAACGCCTGCCACATGCGCTCCCGGCTGAACAGCGCTTCGATCGCAGCGACATCCGGACGTGCAAGCCGTGGCGAAGGCATTGCGGACGGTTCCTCGGGCGGAGGGGTCAACTCGGGATCAGTTCGGCTGGACCTGCGCGAACTTCGCGACCTTGGCCCACTTGGTGGTCTCGCTCCGGATCAGTTCCGCGAACTGCTCGGGCGTACCGGCCACCGGCACGGCACCGAGCGACCCGTAGCGCTCGATGACCACCGGCGACCTGACCGCCCGTTGCATCTCCGCGTTCAGGCGGTCAAGGACGGTCCGGGGAATGCCGGCGGGGGCGAGGATGCCGCCCCAGGTCATCACTTCGTAGCCAGGGACGCCGGACTCTGCCACGGTCGGCAACTCGGGAAAGGCAGCCAGCCGCTTGCGTCCGGTCACGGCCAGGGCTCGCAACCGGCCCGATTGCAGATGTACGCCCACGCCGGTGAGCGGATCGAACAGCATCTGTACATGCCCGGACATCACGTCTGCCGTTGCCTGGCCTCCGCCCTTGTAGGGCACGTGCAGGATGTTCGTGCTGGTCAGCATCTTGAAGTACTCGCCGGCGAGGTGGCCGATGGTGCCCGTGCCAGCCGACGCGTTGCTCAGCTCGCCCGGGCGCTTTCGCGCGAGCGCGATCAGGCCCTTGATGTCCTTGACCGGCAGCGCCGTCGTCACCGCGAGCAGCAGGGCAGCTTCCACGGCCTGCGACACCGGCTGGAAGTCACGCGCGACGTTGTAGGGCAGTGCCGGCGTGATCGCAGGATTGATGGCGAGCGGACCCGGCCCGGCATAGCCGATCACGTAGCCATCCGGTACTGCTGCGGCCAGGGCCTGCATGCCGATCGCGCCGCCCGCCCCGGCCCGGTTGTCGGCGATAACCTGCTGGCCCATCTGCTTCGCGAGTTCGGTGCCGAACAGGCGAGCCGAGACGTCGGTGGCGCTGCCAGCGGCGAACGGGATGATCAGGCGGATCGGCTTGCCCGGGAACTCGGCTGCCGCGGCCCATGCGCCCCCGGCGCTGGCGGCAAGGCTGATCCCCAGCGCGCATGCGCCCAACAGCGAGCGGACATCATTGACCATCGCGTACCTCCCTCTGCCTACAGGCGATCTCCAGGCTGAATCAGCCGACAGGTCATTCTAGCGCTCAATGGCATGCGTACCCTGTGCACGGGGTGGACGTCGCGCGGCATTGCTGCATCAGGGACGGGCTTGACCTCTGTTCAGTCGCCCTTCAGCCCGGAGGCGGCGATCACCTTGCGCCACTTCGCCATCTCGTCGCGAAGGAATTCCGCGAACGCGGCCGGCGTCGAGCCGATGCCGTCGATGCCCTGGCTGGCGAAACGCTCGCGTACCTCGGGCGTCGCCAGCGTCTTCACCAGCGCCTCGTTGAGGCGCGCAACGATCGGCTTCGGCAGGCCTGCGGGACCGACATAGCCGTACCACCCGCTGGTGTCGTAGCGGAAGCCGGCCTCCTGGATCGTCGGCAGCTCGGGCAGCAGGTTGGACCGCTTCGTACCGGCCATCGCGAGCGCTCGCAGCTTGCCGGCGCGCACCTGCGGCAATGCAGACGAGATGCCGTTGAACATCATGTCCACCTCGCCGCCGATCAGCGCGCCCATGCCGGGGCCGGCGCCCTTGTAGGGCACATGCACGACCTTCAGCCCGGCCACCAGGTTGAACAACTCGGCCGCCATGTGGATGCCGGTGCCCGGCCCACCGGAGGCGAAGTTCATCTTCCCGGGGCGCGTGCGCGCGAGGGCGACCAGTTCCTGCACCGTCTTCGCCTGCACCGACGGGTGCACGATCAGCACGTAGGCCTGCTCGGCGACCAGCGACACCGCGGTGAAGTCGCGCAGGGGATCGTAGGATGGCTTCGACTGGCGCAGCGGCTCGATCGCCAGCGGCCCCGAGTGGCTGATCATCACCGTGTAGCCGTCGGGCTGGCTGCGCGCGACGATCTCGGCGCCGATGCCGCCACCCGCACCGGCGCGGTTGTCCGCGACCAGCGACTGGCCGATCGCCTCGCCATAGCTCTGAGCGACGATGCGCGCGACGATGTCGGCCGGGCCGCCGGGCGAGGCGGGGATCAGCAGTCGGATGGGGCGGGCGGGGAATGCCTGCGCGGTCGCATCGGGCGCCGGCAGCCAGCCGAGCAGCGGCAGCAGACCGGCGATCGCTGCAGCGGCAGCGGTCCTGCGGGCATCCCCTGCGGCTGGTGCCGTCTTCGGGATCGTCATTGCGTGCTCCTCCTGTGCGTCGATGGTGACGTGCTCGAAGGGGCGGGTCAACAGGGCTGCAATGCGGGCACCCGGCGCGCGGGCGGCAGCAGCAGCGGTGCCCGGCGCGTATCATCGCGGCCATTCCACGAATGGAGGAGGAGCAGGTGGGCAACAACCCGAGCAACAAGCCGCTGGGCGTCGCAGTCGTCGGTGCCGGACGCATCGGCACCCTGCGCGCGCGCCTCTCGGCGAAGCATCCTTCGGTCGGCTTCCTTGCGATCTCGGACATCGATCCGTCTCGCGCGCAGGCCCTGGGCAAGACCACCGCTGCCGACTTCTGCAGCGGCAGCAACACCGAGGTGATCGAACGGCCCGAGGTGAACGCGGTGTTCGTGTCCACGCCTGAAGGCGAGCACGTGGCGCCGATCATCCGCGCGCTCGAACTGGGCAAGCCGGTGCTGGTCGAGAAGCCGATTGCCCTGGAACTGGCCGATGCGCAGCGCATCGTCGATGCCATCCGCGCCAACAACGGCAACCTGCGCATCGGCTACAGCCGGCGCTTCAAGGAGTGCTTCCTGCGCGCCAAGGAACAGATGAACCACGGCCGTCTCGGTACCGTGGTCGGCGGGCTGGCGCGCGTGTACAACTCGCGCGCGCAGGCGTTCTCGATCCTCAAGCGCGATCCGCATGCCACGCCGGTGCTCGACGTGCTGACCTACTACGTTGACCTGATGTGCTGGTTC
Organism: Betaproteobacteria bacterium; assembly: GCA_947458265.1. Lineage (GTDB taxonomy): Bacteria > Pseudomonadota > Gammaproteobacteria > Burkholderiales > CAIKXV01 > CAIKXV01. Next base: position 55,029 of record CANGYF010000012.1, on the reverse strand, counting down.
CTCGAAGGTAACCGTCCGGTCGAGGTGGTCGCGCGCGGCCAGCACGGCATCTTCAAGAAGGCCGGCTACAGTGCGCACGACGTGACCTGGGCGATCGTCACCTTCGCCGATGGCGCGGTCATCAACTTCGGCGTGAGCTATGCGCTGCCGGCGCAGTACCCGACGCTCGGCCAGTCCGACCGGGTCGAACTGCTGGGCACCGAGGGCACGATGATCATCGACGACGACCACATGGACCACCTGATCTATTCCGAGAAGGGTATCCCGCACGCCTACGTGCCAGACCATGGCGTGCCGTTCGCCTTCCTGGGCAGCAACACCGCCGGTGACTGGGCGCTGGGCGATTTCTGGGGGCCGCTGGGCAACGAGACGCGCAGCTGGCTCGACTCGCTGGTGACCGGCGCGGATACGCCGCACTGCCGCCCGGACGCGGCGCTGGTCAACCTGGAAACGACGATCGCGATGGAGCGGTCGGCCCGATCGGGGCAGGCGGTGCGCCTGCCGCTGGAGACCTGAGGATGCAAACGATGATGTACAGCAAAGCAAGGCCGGCGCATCGGTTCGGCATGGCTTCGTCCGCGGCGCTCGCGCTCGCGCTTGCATACCCTGCCGTTGCAGGCGCGCAGCAGGCCTATCCTTCGCGCGCAGTGCGCCTGGTGTCTCCGAACCCGCCCGGTGGCGCGAACGACGTGATCGCGCGCATCGTGGTGAACAAGCTGTCCGACGTACTGGGCGTTCCGATGGTGATCGACAACCGCGGCGGCGCCGGCGGCACCATCGGCGGCGAGATCGCTGCCCGCGCAGTGCCCGACGGCTACACGCTGCTTGCCGGTTCGATCTCGACGCACTCGTTCTCGCCGGTGATCTCGCCGAAGCTCTCGTACGATCCGATCCGCGACTTCACCCCGGTCTCGCTGTTCGCGATCTCGCAGAACCTGCTGGTGGTGAACCCGACCTTGCCGGTGAACAGCGTGAAGGACCTGGTCGCGCTGGCCCGGGCCAAGCCGAACACGCTCAACTATGCGTCCGGCGGCACCGGATCTACCAGCCACTTCGCGATCGCGCTGTTCGTGAGCGCAGCCGGCATCGCGAACGGGACGGTGCATGTGCCGTACAAGGGAGGTGCGCCATCGGTGGCGGCCACCGTGGCGAACGAGACCCAGTTCTATTTCGGGCCAATGGCCGGCAGCATTCCGCAGGTGAAGGCGGGTCGGCTGCGAGCGGTGGCAGTCGGCGGCGCCGCGCGTTCCGCGCTGATGCCCGATGTACCGACGGTGCGCGAGTCTGGCGTGAACTACGCAGCGGCCGGCTGGTTCGGCCTGCTCGGTCCGGCGGGCCTGCCGAAGCCGGTCATACAGCGCCTGAACAAGGCGGTGCACGACACGGTCGCGATGCCCGACGTCCAGCGCCAGTTGCTGGAAGTCGGGGCCGAGGGCGTGGCCAACACGCCCGAGGCATTCGCGAAGTTCATTGCCGAGCAGCTCGACAGCACACGGCGTGTGGTCAAGGAACTCGGACTCAAGTTCGACTGAAGGCGGTGGTGGGGGTCTGCCGCGACCCCCACCGCTCTAGGCAGCTTCCTGCAGGCTCGCCCGGATCTTCTGCATCGCCTTCTGTTCGATCTGCCGGATACGCTCGGCCGACACGCCGAACTCGTCCGCGAGGTCGTGCAGGGTCGCGCCGTTCTCTTCCTGCAGCCAGCGCGCCTCGATGATGCGGCGGCTGCGCGGATCGAGGCTGGCCAGTGCATCGGCCAGCCCGGCCTGGCGCAGGCGTGCAGTCTGTGCCTGCTCGAGTTGCACCGCCGGGCTTGCGCCCGGGTCGGCCAGGTAGGAGATCGGACCAAACGATGACTCGTCGTCGTCGCAGCCGACCGGCTCGAGCGACACGTCATGGCCACCCATGCGGGTTTCCATCTCGACCACATCCTCGTTTCGAACCCCGAGCGTCTTCGCCATGCTGGCGACTTCCGCCGGGCCGAGCGTGCCGTGTGCCTGCTTCATGCTGCGCAGGTTGAAGAACAGCTTGCGCTGGGCCTTGGTGGTCGCGACCTTCACGATCCGCCAGTTCTTCAGGATGTACTCGTGCATCTCGGCACGGATCCAGTGCACCGCGAACGAGACCAGCCGCACGCCGCGCTCCGGGTCGAAGCGCTTGACCGCCTTCATCAGGCCGATGTTGCCTTCCTGGATCAGGTCGGCCTGAGGCAGGCCGTAGCCCATGTAGCCACGTGCCACCGAGACCACCACGCGCAGGTGCGACATCACCAGTTCGCGGGCGGCGGAAAGGTCGTCGTTGTCACGCAGCTTGCGCGCGAGTTCCGTCTCGCGCTCAGGCGTGAGGATCGGCAGCCGGTTGACCGTCTGGATGTAGGTTTCGAGGCTGCCGGTAGCCAGCGACGGCATTCCGGTGGCGAACAGGGGATTCGCGGCAGCGGGAAGGGCAGCGGCGGAGAAAGCGACAGCGGTGGTCATGGATGCGCCTCCTTGGACGAACGGCCCGCAGGACGGGCCGAGTGCATGACACTGAACGGCTCTGGATGGAACAACTTTAGCACTTAACGAGGGAGAGTGCTAATGGTGCACCAGAATCCCGACAAAAACGATCGGGAACAGGATGTCGAGCCTTCCGACACCGCGAATCGTCCGCTCGTTCAATGAGTTGTCCGTTAGGACGCTCAGCCGGGGTGGCTGCGCCAGAGGTGCCTGGATACCGCCAGCCAGGCGCCCAGCCAGCCAAGCAGTGCGGCGAAGCCGGTCACTGCCAGGATGTCCGGCAGTGACAACGGCTGCACGACCACTTCGGTGCCGTAGAGCGCAGCCAGGCTCGGAATCTGCTGGTTCACCCAGGCCACGCACAGCGCGGCGAGCCCGCAGGCAACCAGGCCACCGCCGGCGCCCTGCAGGGTGCCGGCATACAGGAACGGCCGGCGGATGAAGCCATTGGTGGCGCCGATCAGCCGGCTGACCTCGATCTCTTCCTGCCGGTTCACCACCTGCAGCCCGATGGTGTTGAAGGTGATCGCCAGCAGGGCAACAGCCAGCAATGCGGCCAGGCCGGTACCGAGCGCCCGGGCCACGCGCAGGCCGGCATCGAGCCGTGCCGCCCAGGCCGAGTCGAGCTGGGCCAGTGCGACCTTCGGCCATTTCGCCGCTTCACGGCGCAGCGCATCGATCTCGCCCGGGTCGGTCGACTTCGCCCGGACGATGAAGGCATCCGGCAGCGGGTTCTTCGGCAGCGCATCGACCAGGTCCGCGATGTCATGGATGCGCCGCAGGTCCTTGATCGCCTCTTCGCGCGACACGAAGCGATGGCCGGCCACCCCGGGATGCGCCTTCAGCCGCGCCGCCACCACGTCTGCGTCCTTGCCGGTCGCATCCGCAGCCAGGTAGAGCGCGATGCGCGCGTCGGCCTGGCTGTCGCCACCGAGGCGCTGCAGGTTCTGCACGGTCAGGTGCAGCAACAGCGGCAGCAGGATCGCCACACCGATCACCAGCACCTGGAAAAGGTGCGCGAACGGTGCCTGCAGGACCTGCCACGCGGTGACCGCGAGCGCTCGCCGGTGCTGGTTGATCCAGGCCTTCATCGGCGCCCGCTCACGGGGGCGTCTCGCTGGCGAGCATGCCCTGCGCCAGGGCGATCACGCGCGGCCGGGCCGCGCGCAGCGAGACCAGGTCGTGAGTGGAGACCACCACGGTGACGCCGACCTGGTGGAACGAGCGCAGGATGTCGACGATGTCCTGCGCGTAGTCGATGTCGAGGTTGGCGGTCGGCTCGTCGGCCAGCAGAAGGGATGGACGGTGGACGATCGCGCGCGCGATGCACAGCCGCTGCTGCTCGCCACCCGACAGGGTGACCGGCCGTTCCCGCTCGCGCGACAGCAGCCCGACCTTGTCCAACGCTGCGCGCACCCGTTTGGCGGCCTCGCGCGGCGGGAAGCCGGTGATGTCCAGCGGCAGCTGCACGTTGTCGAACACCGTGCGGTCGTACAGCAGCTTGTGGTCCTGGAAGATCAGCCCGATCCTGCGCCGCATGAACGGCAGCGCGCGGCGCGAACGGGCAAGTTCCTGCCCGTCCACGCGCACCGTGCCCGCGGTTGGAATCTCGATGCCGGCGATCAGCTTCAGCAGCGTGCTCTTGCCGGCGCCGGAATGGCCTGTGACCACCGCGAACTCGCCGGTGCCGATCGACAGCGTGACGGACTTGAGCGCGTCATGCCCTCCGCTGCCCTGGCTGGCGGGATAGCGCTTGCCGACCCGGTCGAGTTCGATCATGCGCGGCGGCTTCAGTCGAACAGGGCGGACACGAACTCGCGCGGTTCGAACGGCTGCAGGTCGTCGATCGCCTCGCCGATGCCGATGTAGCGGATCGGCACCGGGTGTTCGCGCGCGATCGCGGCGAGCACGCCGCCCTTGGCACTGCCGTCGAGCTTGGTCACGACCAGCCCGGTCACGCCCAGCGCGGCATCGAACGCCTTCACCTGCGCCAGCGCGTTCTGGCCGGTATTGCCGTCGAGCACCAGCAGCACTTCGTGCGGCGCGCCCTCGATCGCCTTGCCGATCACCCGCTTCACCTTGCGGATCTCGTCCATCAGGTGCAGCTGGGTGGGCAGCCGGCCGGCGGTGTCGGCCAGCACCACGTCGATGCCTCGCGCCTGCGCTGCCCGGATCGCGTCGAAGATCACCGCCGCCGGATCGCCGGACTGCTGCGAGATCACCGTCACGCCGTTGCGCTCGCCCCAGGCTTCGAGCTGTTCGCGTGCGGCGGCACGGAAGGTGTCGCCGGCGGCCAGCAGCACGCTGCGTCCCTCGGCGCGGAAGCGCGCGGCGAGCTTGCCGATGGTGGTGGTCTTGCCGGCACCGTTGACCCCGGCGAGCATGATCACGAACGGCTTGTGCGTGCCGACATCCAGCGGCTTTGCCAGCGGCGCGAGCAGGCCGGTCATCGCATCGGCAAGCGCGGTCTGCAGCTGCGAGGCATCGGTCAGTGCGTCCTTGCGCGCGCGCTGGCGCAGGTTGTCGATCAGCACCTGGGTGGCACCGACGCCGACATCGGCGGCGAGCAGCGCGGTCTCGAGCTCCTCGAACAGCGTCTCGTCGATCTTGCGGCCCAGCCCGAACAGGCCGGCGATCTGTCCGCCAACCTCGCCGATCGGTGCGCCCAGCGTACCGCCGACACTGCGGTTCAACTGCTCGCGTGTCGCGCGCAGCCCCGCCTTGAGGCGTTCCGCCCAGCCCGGGCGTGCGGCCGGTGCGGCCTCTGCCTGGCCCGAGGGCTGCGCCATGGCAGGCGCAGCCGTACCGCCGTCCTTCGACGGATCGTCCTTGGACGCAGGTGCTTCCTTGCCCGGTTTCAGGAAACCAAACATACTTCCCCTTGTGCAATCAGAACCGAATGCGGATCGGGTGACGAACCAGTAGGCGATGTTACGAGTTTCCATCCCTCTGCGGTCGCGTGCCCTCTTGACCGGCAGGCTGTCGATGGCAGTCCTGCTGCTCGGCACGGCCCTGCTGGCCTCGGGCTCGACGAACCGCGGCACCGTCGAACGGGTGCTCGACAACGGCCTGAAGGTCGTCGTGCGCGAGGACCGTCGTGCGCCGGTGGTGGTGTCGATGGTCTGGTACCGGGTCGGCAGCATCGACGAGGTGAACGGCCTGACCGGCCTCGCGCATGTCACCGAACACATGATGTTCCGTGGTACGCGGCGCCTGCCCGACGGCGAGTTCTCGCGCCGCGTGGCCCAGATCGGTGGCCGCGACAATGCCTTCACCGGGCGTGACTACACTGCCTACCACCAGCAGCTGTCCGCGAAGGACCTCGGCACCGTGCTCGAGCTCGAGGCCGAGCGCATGGCGAACCTGGCGATGCAGCCCGAGGTATTCGCGCGCGAGATGCAGGTCGTGATGGAGGAGCGCCGCTGGCGCACCGACGACCGGCCGCGTGCCGCGCTGTTCGAGCAGCTCTACGCCACCGCGTTCACCGCGCATCCGTACCGAGCCCCGGTCATCGGCTGGATGAACGATCTCGAGAACCTGACCATCGACGACGCGCGCGAGTTCTACCGGCGCTGGTATGCACCGAACAACGCGGTGCTGGTGGTGGTCGGCGATGTCGATTCCGAGCAGGTGTTCCGGCTCGCCAACCGGCACTTCGGGCGCCTTGCGGCCCGGCCGCTGCCGCGCCGCTCGCCGCAGGTAGAGCCGGAGCAGCGCGGCACGCGCCGCGTGACCTTCCAGGGCGCGGCGCAGAGTCCGTTCCTGATGCTCGGTTTCCACGTACCGGTGCTGCGCGATGCCGAGCGTGACTGGGAGCCCTACGCGCTCGAGGTGCTCGAGGCGCTGCTCGATGCGAGCGAGGTCGCGCGGCTGCCGCGTGCGCTGGTGCGCGACTACAGGGTGGCCAGCTCCGTCGATGCCAGCTACGAGAAGTTCCAGCGTGGCCCGGGGCTGTTCGTGGTCAGCGCCGCGCCGAGCGAGGGGCGCAGCGTCGCCGAGCTCGAGGCGGCGATCCGCGGCGAGATCGCCCGGGTGGTGCGCGAGGGCATTGCCGCCGAGGAACTGGCGCGTGCACAGACCCAGCTGGTCGCCCAGCACCTGTTCCAGCAGGATTCGATGTTCACGCAGGCGAGCCGCATCGGACAGGCCGAGATAGTCGGCCATTCGGCCCGGGTGTTCGACCGCTTCGTCGCGCGCACGCGGGCGGTGACCGCCGAGCAGGTGCGCGAAGTCGCGCGCCGCTACCTCATCGACGACCGGATGACCGTCGCCGTGCTGGAGCCCATGGGCGTCGCGCAGCGCAAGCCGTCGCTGCCACCGAAGGACGCGCGGCATGTCGACTGAGGGCGGCCGGGCGCGGGCGGCGGCACTGCAGCGGGACTGGCGGCCGGTACGGCGGTTGCGCCTTGCCTGCCGGGTACTGCTGGCCCTGCCAGCCCTGCTGGCGGTGGCGGTACCGGCGCAGGCCGGCGGTGGCCCGGTGGTGCAGGCCTGGACCCTCGACAATGGCGCGCGCGTGCTGTTCGTCGAGTCGCGCGACCTGCCGATCCTGGATGTCGCGGTCGACTTCCGCGCCGGTTCCGCCTTCGATCCGGCCGATCGCTCCGGCCTGGCGGCGATGACCCAGCACCTGGCGCGCTTCGGTGCCGGCGGCCTGGGCGAGGAGGAGATCGCGCGCCGCATCGGCGACGTCGGGGCGCAGCTCTCCGGCCGCATCGACGTCGACCGCGCCGGCTTCTCGCTGCGCACGCTCTCGTCGCGCCCTGAGCGCGCGCAGGCACTGGAGGTGTTCGCGCGCGTGGTGCAGGCGCCGGAGTTCCCCCTCGCTGCGCTCGAGCGCGAGCGCACGCGCACCAGCGGCAACCTGCGCGAGGAGGCGACGCGGCCGGCGATCATCGCCAGCCGACTGTTCTTCGCGGCCGCCTACGGCAGCCATCCCTATGCGTCGCGCCCGCTCGGCGATGCCGACGGCGTGCGCGTACTCACGCGCGAGACGATCGTCGACTTCCGGCGCCGCTTCTACAACGGCGTGTCCGCGGTGGTGTCGATCGTCGGCGATGTCTCCCGCGCCGAGGCGGGCGAGATCGCGCGCCAGGTGGCCGGCGCGCTGCCCGCGGGCAGCGTGCGCCCGACGCTGCCGCCGGTACCTTCGCTCGCCGCGGCGCAGGTGCGCCGGGTGCCGCATCCGTCGCTGCAGAGCCACATCCTGATCGGCACGCCGGCCGCCAGCCGCAGCGACCCTGACTTCTTCGCGCTGCTGGTCGGCAACCATGTCCTCGGTGGTGGCGGCTTCGCATCCCGGCTCACGGTCGAGGTACGCGAGAAGCGTGGCTTCGCCTACAGCGTGTTCAGTTCGGTGCAGCCCTGGCTGGACCGGGGTCCTTTCCAGATCGTCCTGCAGACGCGCCGCGACCAGACCGACGAGGCGCTCGCGGTGGTGCGCAGCGTGCTGTTCGAGTTCCTGTCCAAGGGACCAAGCGAGCAGGAACTGGCGGGTGCCCGGCGCAACCTGGTGAGCGGTTTCCCGCTGCGCATGGACACCAATCGAGAGGTACTCGACCTGGTGTCGGCGATGGGCTTCTACGACCTGCCGGTCGACTGGCTGTCGCAGTGGCCGAAGCTGGTCGAGCGGGTCACGCGCGAGGACGTCATGCGCGCCTTCCAGCGCCTGGACCCGCAGCGGCTGGTCACCGTCGTGGTCGGCGCTGCGGACGAGCCGCCGCCGCCGGCGCCGCTGCCGCAGCAGCAGCAGCCGAGGCTGCGCTGATGCGTAACCCGCCGTCGTCCGGTCGCCGCGCGTCGCCGCATGCGGCCGGCGTTCGCCCGGCCCCGGGGTCTGCCCCACGTTCTGCCCCACGGTCGGTACTGGCGCAGCGGGTACGCATCATCGGTGGCTACTGGCGCCGGCGCATGCTTTCTTTCCCGGCCGCCGACGACCTGCGGCCGACGCCCGACCGTGTGCGCGAGACCGTGTTCAACTGGCTCGGCCAGGACATGCACGGCCTGCGCTGCCTCGATCTGTTCGCGGGCAGCGGGGCGCTCGGGTTCGAGGCGGCGTCGCGCGGCGCCGAACGGGTCGTGATGGTCGAGCAGGACCCGGCCATCCTGCGCGCACTGGAGGCCAGCCGCAGCCAGCTCGGCGAACCCCCGGCCGGCACCCGGATCGAGCTCGTGCGGGCCGATGCGCTGCGCTTCCTCGAGCGCGAGGCGCGGCGCGGCAGCGATCCGGCGCACGGGCATGACGTGGTGTTCCTCGACCCGCCGTTCCGGCTCGGGCTGCTGCCGGCCCTGCTCGAACGCGTCGACGGTTGCCTCGCGCCCGGAGGCTGGGTCTATGTCGAGGCACCCGCGGCATCCAACGAGGGGCCCGGTGTGCTGGAGTCCCTGGACAGCAGTGCACCCTGGTGCACGATCCGCCAGGCCCGGGCGGGCGCGGTGGAGTACCGGATGCTCGCGCGCCGGGTCGACCTGCAGCAGGACGCCAATCCGGATACCCTCGCACCCCACGAGTGAACGACCAGTGAACGACGAGGACCGACCCCTATGACCACAGCGATCTATCCCGGCACGTTCGATCCCATGACCCTCGGCCATGAGGACCTGACGCGCCGCGCGGCGCTGCTGTTCGACCATGTGATCGTCGCGGTCGCCGACAGCCGCGCGAAGCGCCCGTTCTTCACGCCGGACGAGCGGGTCGAACTCGCCTCCGAAGTGCTGCGGCCGCTGAAGAACGTGTCGGTCGTGCGCTTCTCCGGCCTGCTTACCGATTTCGTGCGCTCGCAGAATGCGCGCGTGATCGTGCGCGGGCTGCGCGCGGTGTCCGATTTCGAGTACGAGTTCCAGCTCGCCGGCATGAACCGCAAGCTGTTCGCCGAACTCGAGACGGTGTTCCTCACGCCCGGTGATCCCTACATGTTCGTGTCCGCCACGCTGGTGCGCGAGATCGCGCTGATGGGCGGCGACATCGCGCAGTTCGTCAGCCCGCGGGTAGGGGAGCAGGTGGCCGAGAAGCTGCGCAACCGCCCTGCAGACACCGCCTGAACGGAGCCGCCGCATGGCCCTGATGATCACCGACGCCTGCATCAACTGCGACGTGTGCGAACCCGAGTGCCCGAACTCGGCGATCGCCCCGGGCGAGGACTACTACGTGATCGACCCGACGCGCTGCACCGAATGCGTTGGCCACTTCGACACGCCGCAGTGCGTCGAGGTCTGCCCGGTCGACTGCATCCCGTTGAACCCCGACGTGGTCGAGACGCGAGTGCAGTTGCAGGAGAAGTACGCCGGGCTGCTCGAGGCCGGCATCGCGCGTCAGCCGAAGCTGCCCTAGCGCTGGCACTTCACGCAGTAGAACGTCGAGCGGTTGCCCTGCCTGATCATCCGCACCGCGGATCCGCAGCCGCTGCACGGCTGGCCGTCCCGGTCGTACACCCGGAACGTGTTCTGGAAGTTGCCGGCCTGCCCGCTGCTGTCCACGTAGTCGCGCAGACTGCTGCCGCCGGCGTCGATCGCGCGCGCGAGGATCGTACGTACCTCCGAAACCAGCCGCTCCAGCCGTGGCAGTCCGACCCGGCGCGCCGGGGTGCGCGGGTTGATGCCGGCGGCGAACAGGGCCTCGTTCGCATAGATGTTGCCGACGCCGGCGACCACGCCGGCATCCATCAGCACCAGCTTGATCGCTGCGCTGCGCCTGCGCGTCACCCGGTACAGGTAGGCCGCGTCGAACGCATCGGTCAGCGGCTCCGGGCCGATGGACGACAGCAGCATGTGCTCCGGCGCGCCGGCCGGCAGCCAGAGCACCGCGCCGAAGCGGCGCGGATCGCGCAGCCGGATCGACAGGCCGTTCGACAGTTCCAGATCGACATGGTCGTGTTTCGCCAGCGGTTCACCTCGGGGCACCACCCACAGCCGGCCGGACATCCCGAGGTGTACCAGCAGGCGGCCGCGCCCCTCGCAGTCGAACAGCAGGTACTTGGCCCGTCGATCGATGGCATCGATACGCGCACCGGCCACGGCTGCTTCCATGCCCTCGGTGACCGGCCAGCGCAGCGCGCGGTTACGCACCACCGCGCGTTCGATCCGCTGGCCCACCGCGCGCACCGCCAGGCCGCGGCGCGTGGTCTCGACCTCGGGTAGTTCAGGCATCTGCCGGACGCCCGCGCATCATCGGCCCGGCGCTGGCGCTCAGCGCCAGTTCGGCTCGAACATCCGCCGCGCGGTCTCGCGGGACAGGTGGTACTGCAGGCCTTCGTCGGGGCGCAGCACGATCCAGTCGTTGCCTTCGCGCGAGGCCAGATGCACGGTGATCGACTTGCCATCCTTGGTGCGCACGACCGTGGCGTCCTTGCCCGGCTTGAGCTTCATCGGCTGGGTCAACGTGCCGGAGGCGAGCTTCCATTCGTCGATGAACCGGTTCAGGTCATCCTGCGTCGGGGTGATCAGCGGCTTGGGCGAGATCGCCCAGTTGCCGTCGACCTGCTCGACCTTGAAGCCGGGCATGTCGACGCCGACGATCTGCTGTTCCGGCGTGGTCCACAGCCGGTTGTCGGCCATGCGTTCCGGCTGCGGCGGGATCGCCTGAGCATACTGCGGGTTCACCATGTAGACCGAATCGCCGGTCATCACGTACTGCATCTTCATCATCCGGTTGATGGTGCCGAAGGTGAAGGTCTGCTTGTCGAGCACGACGGTGGCGAACGGCGGCTCGAGTTCGAAGCGGGCGAGGTCGGTCGCCGGCAGCTTCTGGTCGCTGACCGCGCGCACCAGGTCTGCCAGACGGCGTGCCTCGAAGTTGTCGGCGCGGGCGCGGAACGGCTTGGTGAGGTACCACTGCTCGCCCTCGAGTTCGAGCACCACCGGGTCGCCCTTGCGCAGCTTCACCTCGATGCGCTTGATCTCCTCCGGCTTGAGTGCGGACAGCTTGTACTCGGTCGGCCTGGGCTCTTCCGGCTTCGGCTTGAAGTACAGGAAGGCGCCGAGCCCGAGTACGAGCACGAGCAGCAGCGCATTGATGATCAGGGTCTTCTTCACGTGCGTACCTTGGTAACGGCTGGGGTCTGACCGCGCGGGATCAGACCCCAGGGTTCAGCCTCGGGATCAGGCCTTGCGCCGGCGGCGCCACCAGATCGTGCCACCGGTCACGAGGAATCCCAGCGGCAGCAGCACCAGGAAGCCGTAGACGATGACCATCATCGAGGTGCGGTTGAGCGTCAGCGACGAGTCGAGCGTCCCCTTCGGCTGCACGGTGATCAGGTTCTCGTCGCCGGCCAGCCAGTTGATGATGTTGATGCCCAGGTCCATGTTGCCCACCAGGCCGACGTACTGGTTGGCGAGGAAGTGGCCGGAGCCGATCACCACCACCCGCTGCGGCCGGTCGTTCAGCGTGCGCTCGAGCGCGATGCCGACGGTGACCGGGCCGGGCACGTCCTTGCCCTTGTCGAAGGTCACCGACGAGGTACCTTCGGCGATCGGGCTCATCTCGAGCCAGCCGCGCGGGGCCACTTCGATCAGCGGCGTCTCGCGCCAGTCGCGGCTGCCGTCGACGCCGATCGAGCGCGCGAACGGCAGGATCGTGTTGAGCGTGAAGTTCTTCGCGATCGGGTGCTGGCCGTAGCCGGTAGCCACCGCCATCGTCGGCTGCGCGTTGATCAGCTGGGCCGACGGGTCGACCACCGTGCCCGGATTGAGTACCAGGCCGAAGATGTCGGCGATCGGCTGCATGCCGCGCATCGGCTCCTGGTCGATCAGCCAGAGCAGGCTGCCGCCCTTGTCGATCCACTCCTTGATCTTCTTCACTTCCGGCGGCAGCAGGTCGACCTTCGGCCCGGCGATGATCAGGATCTTCAGGTCGGCCGGCACGTCCTGCGCAATCGACAGGTTCAGCGGGCCGGTGGCGAAGCCCTTGTTCTCGAGCTGGCGGCCGAACAGGCCGAGGTCATGGTTGGCCTTGCCGTCGATCACGCGTTCGCCGTGGCCGTCGAGCGACATTACCATGCGTTCCTGGCCGCGCGCCAGCCGCATGATCAGGTTCGCGAACGCCTGCTCGGTCAGCGTGTTGATGTTCTCGCTGCGCTTGCCGTACTCGACGACCATCTCGCCGTTGACCGTCACGCCAGCGGCCTGCGCGAGCTTGGGCTGTTCGCGCGGGTCGATGAACGACAGGTTGATGTCGGGCTTGAGCCGCTGGTAAGGCGCGAGGAAGTCGCGCACCATCTTGCGCAGGTCTTCCTGGCCGGTTGCGTATGACGTGATCGTCACCGGCTCGGTCAGCTGCTTCAGCATGTCGATGGTCGGCTGCGTCAGCGTGTTGCGTGCGTTCAGGCTGACATCCCATTCCTTCTTGTACTCGCGCGCCACGTACGACACGAGCCCGGCGAGGGCCAGGATGAGGATGACGAACAGCCAGTTCTGGGCCGACAGCTTCAGTCGGAACTTGCGATCGATATTGGTGGCCATCAGTCTGCCTGGTTCGAGGAAGTCGGTTGGCGGTGCAGGGGAAGCGGTCGCGCCGGTGCCATGGGGTCCACGCCCGGCTCAGCCGCCGAGGCGATCGGAGTCGAGGCGGCGGATCGCGAGGATCAGGAAAACGGCGGTGAACACCACCAGGAAGATGATGTCGCTGGTGTCGAGCAGCCCCTTGGTGAAGCTCTCGTAGCGCCGGATCAGCGCGAGCATCAGGAACGGGCTGTCGGGATTGGCCTGCGACATGTTGAGCAGCCACAGCCCGAGCAGCGTCGCCAGCGTCGCGGTGGCCGCGACTACCGGCTGCGCGGTGAGCGACGAGAAGAACACGCCGACCGCTGCGAACGCGGCGATGAGCAGCGCGAGCCCGAGCGACAGGGTGCCGAGCAGGCCCAGGTCGAGGCGGCCGCCCATGTACATGGACGAGGCCATCACGAGGATCAGTGCGACCGACAGCATCAGGAACGAATACAGGCCGACGAACTTGCCGATCACGATCTGGGTCATCGACAGCGGTGCCGAGATCAGGAAGGTCATGGTCTGGTTGCGCCGTTCCTCGGCGATCAGGCGCATCGACAGCAGCGGCACGGCCATGATCAGGATCACCGCGGCAGCGCCGAAGATCGGCGCGACGATGATCTCGGTGATGCCTGGCGGCGTGTCCATCTGCATCAGCTGCGTCTGCACGGTGAGGTAGGCATCGAGCCGGGTGACCAGGATCCAGGCCATGGTCACCTGCAGGAAGGCGAGCACCACCCAGGCGAGCGGCGACGAGAACAGCGCCCGGAGTTCCTTGCCGGCAACGGTGAAGATCATCAGACGGTCTCCTCGCGGTGGGTCAGCTGCACGAATACATCCTCGATGCTGGACACCGCGGGCGCCAGCTGGAACAGGTTCCACTTGCCCTCCCAGGCCGCCTGCACCAGCGCCTCGGTCGGATCGGTGTCGGCGTGCGGCTCGACGCGGAACAGCCCGCTGCGCGCCGGCTCGACATGCGCGACGCCCGGCACGGCGGCAATCGCCTCGATGGCCGGGGCATTACGCAGGCCCAGCATCAGGCTGCGGCCGCGGAATTCCTTCACGCCGCCGAGCGAGTCGGCGAACACGAGCTGGCCCTTGTGGATGATCTGCACGCGGTTGCAGACCTGTTCGACCTCGGGAAGGATGTGCGTCGACAGGATCACGCTGTGCGCGCCGCCCAGTTCGCGGATCAGTGCGCGGATGTCGCGGATCTGGTTCGGGTCGAGGCCCACCGTCGGTTCATCGAGGATCACCACATCAGGGTTGTGGATGATCGCCTGTGCGATGCCTACGCGCTGCTGATAGCCCTTGGACAGCGCGCCGATCAGCCGCTGGCCCACATCGCCGATGCCGCAGCGCTGCTTCGCGCTCTCGACCGCAGCGCCGAGCTGCTTCTTCGGCACGCGGTGCAGGCGCCCGGCGAGTTGCAGGAACTCGTTTACCGTGAGGTCGCGGTACAGCGGCGGCGTCTCGGGCAGATAGCCGATGCGTGCCTTGGCGTCGGTCGGCCGATCGAGCATGTCGATGCCGCAGATCTCGACCTGCCCCGCGCTGGGCGCGAGGTTGCCGGTGAGCATCTGCATGGTCGTGGTCTTGCCGGCGCCGTTGGGCCCGAGGAATCCGAGCACCTCGCCGCGGTTGAGCGTGAAGCTCACCTTGTTGACCGCCACGCGTTCGCCGAACTGGCGGGTCAGGTCGGTCGCACGGACGGTCTGGTTCTGGTCGGGGGTGTTCATCTATGGGCCAGTCGTGACAGTTGCGTCTGCAGGGAGGGGGTGTGGCAGGGGAATGCAGTGCTGGAAAACGCGGAGCAGCAGGACACATCATGCAGCGGCGGGGCGCCGCAGGCGTACATCGCGATGCCCTGCCCAACCGTCGCCTCGTCGGCCGTAACCTTCGGAGCCATTCCGCTTTCGTGGCCGCATGCGCGACGGGCAGACGGAACACCACCGGTCGGCTTGTGACGGCGCGCAAATATACCTAAACTCTTTCCAAACATGAACATTTTCGGAAACTGCGCTCATCGCCCTGCCGCCGGCCCCGTGCCGGCCGGAAGACCCGGCAGGCCGGCCAGCCAGCTCCCAGTCCGCCATGGGGTACCGGCTTTGACCCAGAAACCCCGTTTCGGTTCCAGCGAATCGTCGGCTGCTTCGTCCACCCGGCTCGCACACCTGGCGGCGCGCGTGCTCGGGGCGTCCGTCCTCATGCTCGGGGCAGGCCTTGCGCCCGGGCTCGCTGTCGCTGGCCAGATGTCGCCCGAGGCGCTTGCCCGTGCCTGGATGGTGCAGATTGCGTCCGCTCCGTCCGGCAGCCTGCTGGCGCAGTCTTCGCCGTCGACGGGCGCGCCCGGTGTCGTGGACGGCAGCCCTGTGATCGATCCGAGGCTGCCGAGGCTGGAGCTCAGCCGGCAGGTGATGTTCCAGTACCTGCTGGCCGAGATCGCAACCCAGCGGGGACGGTTCGACGTCGCGACCGCCGCCTTCAACGACCTCGCGAAGTCGACCCGCGATCCGCGCATCGCCCAGCGCTCGACCGAGGTGGCGCTGCGTGCCGGCGCGTTCAAGCAGGCTGTCGAGGCCGCTGGCGCCTGGGTGTCGATCGATCCCGATTCCATACAGGCGCGTCAGACCATGGTCGCGCTGCTCGTCAACGGCGGGCTGCTCAATGCCTCGGTCCCGCACCTCGAACGGCTGCTGGTCAACGAGGGCGCGAACATCGGGCAGGGCTTCATGCAGCTCGCCTCGCTGTTCGCCAAGCAGTCCGACCGCGCTGCGGTGCTCGGGGTGGTGCGCGAGCTGGCCGCGAAGCATCCCGGCCTGCGCGAGGCGCGCATGGCGGTCGCCCAGGCAGCCTGGACGACGCAGGACTTCAACCTGGCCCTGTCCGAGGTGCGAGAGGCGCAGCGCATCTCGCCCGACTGGGAACTCGCGGCCCTGTTCGAGACGCAGATCCTCGCCCGCCGTTCGAATGCCGAGGCGATGGCCCAGTTGCGCAAGTTCGTCGCCGCCAATCCGAAGGCGACCGAGGCGCGCATGAACCTCGCCCGGCTGTACGCAACCGAGAAGCGCCTGCCCGAGGCACGCGGCGAATTCCAGAAACTCGCCGCCGACTTCCCGGACAATGCGGAGCTGTCGCTGGCGATCGGCCTGCTGTCGCTGCAGCTCGAAGACTTCGATACCGCCGATCAGCAGCTGCGCAAGCTGCTGGCGGGCCAACCGAAGGACCCGGACGCGCTGCGCTACTACCTGGGGCGCACGGCCGAGGGGCGGCGGCAGCTCGACGATGCACTCAAGTGGTACCGCGCCGTCGAGGCCGGCGAGCAGCGCATCCCGGCCCAGCTCGCCGAAGCGAGCGTGCTGGCTCGCCAGGGCCGTACGAAAGAGGCGCGGGAAACCCTGCGCCGGATCGTGCCCACATCGCTCGACCAGCGGACGCAGTTGCTGCTTACCGAGGCGCAGGTGCTGCGCGACGCGAAGGACGTGCAGGGAGCGTTCGACCTGCTCGGCGAAGCGCTGGCAAAGGCACCGGACACCCCCGAGCTTCTGTATGACCAGGCGCTGCTGGCGGAACGGCTCGGCCGCTTCGACATCACCGAGAAGAACCTTGCGCGGGTGATCGAGATCCAGCCCGACCATGCGCATGCACACAACGCCCTCGGTTATTCGCTGGCCGATCGCAATGTGCGGCTGGACGAGGCACTGAAGCTGATCCAGACCGCGGTCAAGCTGGCACCCGACGATCCGTACATCATGGACAGCCTCGGATGGGTGTTTTTCCGCATGGGCGACGCGGCCCGGGCGCTGGACATCCTGCAGCAGGCCTACAAGCTCAAGCGCGATGCGGAGATCGCGGCGCACCTGGGCGAGGTGCTCTGGACGCAAGGCCAGCGCGACGAGGCGCGGCGCATCTGGGACGAAGCACTGAAGGCCAGCCCGGACAACGAAGTGCTGCAGAGCACGGTCAAGCGCCTGCGCAAGTGAGCGGGCGTGACAGCAGCGCGGGGGCAGCGGTCGCACCACGTTCGGTCGCACCAGGTCCGGCGAGGCCGCGCCGCAGGGCGCTGCTGGCGCTGCCTGCCCTGGCTGCGCTGCTGGCCCAGGGGTGTGCCTCGCTGCCTCCCGGAACGCAGGGCGCCGCGGCGGTCGCCGTGGACGGCGACCCGGCGTTCGAGTTGTCCGGGCGGCTGGCAATCCGGCAGGGCGAGCAGGCGCTGTCGGCGAACCTGCGCTGGCAGTACGACGGCCGCGGCGAGGAGATGGTGATCTCGGCGCCGCTGGGTGCAGGTTCGGTGCAGATCGAGCGCGACGCAGCTGGGGTCACCCTGCGCAGTGGTGGTCGGGTAGCGCATGCCTCCACGGCCGAGGCCTTGATGCGCGGCACGCTCGGCTTTGCGCTGCCGCTCGACGGCCTGCGCTACTGGGTGCGTGGCCAGACCGGCCCGGGCGGCGTCGCGGTGCGGGTGGTCCGCGACGCGGCGGGTCGTATCGAATCGTTCCACGAGTCGGGCTGGGACATCGTGATCCCATTGTTCTCGGCCGCGCCGCTCGACGCCTTGCCCCGGCGCATCGATGTCGCGTCGGCCGAACTGCAGGTGCGGCTGGTGATCGACCAGTGGCTGATGGCACCGGTGTCGGCCAGTGGCAGGGGGCTGCAGCAGTGAACGTCGACGCGTTCCCGGTGCAGGCCGATGGCCTGCGCCACTTTCCCGCCCCGGCCAAGCTGAACCTGATGCTGCACGTGGTCGGCCGGCGCGCCGACGGCTACCACCTGCTGGAAACGGTGTTCCGCTTCATCGACCATGCGGACAGCGTCGGGCTTGCGGTGCGCGAGGACGGGCGCATCGTGAGGCGCACCGACCTGCCCGGCGTGCCCGAGGATGACGACCTCTCGGTGCGGGCGGCCCGTGCGCTGCAGATGGCCACCGGTTGCCGGCTGGGTGCAGACCTGTCCCTGGTCAAGCGCATTCCGCAGGGCGGCGGGCTGGGCGGTGGGAGTTCGGACGCAGCGACCGTGCTGCTCGCCCTCAATGCGCTGTGGAAGACTGGACTGACGCGCCAGGCACTGCAGGAAATCGGGCTCGGGCTCGGTGCGGACGTGCCGGTGTTCGTGTTCGGCCAGACCGCCTTTGCCAGCGGAATCGGCGAAGAACTCGTCGCGATCGATGCAGAACCGGCCTGCTACGTGGTGCTCGTGCCACCGGTGCAGGTGCCTACCCGTGAGGTGTTCCAGTCGCCGCATTTGACACGGGATTCGCCTGCCGCGAAAATAGCGGGTTTTCCGCATCCTCATTTTCGTTTTGCATTGGCGCCGGGACGCAATGACCTGGAGCCGGTGGTGGTGGCAGCCTATCCGGCCGTCGGAGAGCATCTCTCCTGGCTCGGGCGGCACGCACCAGCGGCGATGAGCGGATCGGGCGCCTGTGTGTTCGCAGCGTTCGGTTCGAAGCAGGAGGCCGAGGCGGTATTCTCGCGCCGGCCGGCGGGGATGGCAGGCTTCGTCGCTGCCGGGCTTGACCGGCATCCGCTGTGGTCACTGGCGGCAGGCACGGGGTAGGCAAGGCGCGGAAAATTCGGCAGCACGCAACCGCGCTTCAATACGAGACAGCGCACGCAACCGCGCTTCAGGGCATCATCGCAGCACTCGCAGCATCTCGAGTTCCGGCATCATCGGCAGTCACTGCCAAGGTTTCTTGGGGAGTCGCCAAGTGGTAAGGCACCGGATTTTGATTCCGGCATTCGTAGGTTCGATCCCTACCTCCCCAGCCACTACACAGACCGCCGCGCGGGCCCTGCCTTCGCGGCGGTCTTTCCCTTCAACCGGCGAGTATTCGAAGACTCGGTTCACCACGTCGCGGCAGCGGTCCACGCAACAGCGCACGCAACAGCGCACGCAACACCGCAGGCAGCAGCGGCGCGACGCAAGGATGGTCCATGGCCTATGACCGGTTGATGGTTTTCTCGGGCTCTGCCAGCCGCAAGCTGGCCGAGGGTGTCGTGCGTCATCTGAACATCCACCTGGGTCGCGCGAGCGTCGGGATGTTCAGCGACGGCGAGACGATGGTCGAACTGCTCGAGAACGTTCGCGGCAAGGACGTCTTCGTGCTGCAGTCGACCTGCTCTCCGGCGAACGACAACCTGATGGAACTGATGGCGATGGTCGATGCGCTGAAGCGCTCTTCCGCCGCCCGCGTCACTGCCGCCATCCCGTATTTCGGGTACGCGCGTCAGGACCGCCGTCCGCGTTCGGCCCGCGTTCCGATCACCGCCAAGGTCGTCGCCAACATGCTGCAGAGCGTGGGCGTCGACCGCGTGCTGACGATGGACCTGCACGCCGACCAGATCCAGGGCTTCTTCGACATCCCGGTCGACAACATCTACGGCCTGCCGATCCTGCTCGGGGACGTCTGGAAGCGCGACTACCAGAACCTGTGCGTGGTCTCGCCCGACACCGGTGGCGTGGTGCGCGCCCGTGCGATGGCGAGCCGGCTCGAGGCCGACCTGGTGATCATCGACAAGCGGCGGCCGAAGGCCAATGTGTCGGAAGTGATGAACATCATCGGCGACGTCCAGGGCCGCACCTGCGTGATCGTCGACGACATGGTCGATACCGCCGGCACCCTGGTCAAGGCGGCGCAGGCGCTGAAGCAGGCCGGTGCGGCGCGCGTGGCCGCCTACTGCACGCATGCCGTGCTGTCCGGCCCGGCGATCGAACGCATCTCCGGTACCGACGACCTCGACGAACTCGTGGTCACCGACACCATCCCGCTGTCAGAGGCGGCACGCAACTGCGGCGAACGCATCCGCCAGTTGTCGGTTGCCTCGCTGCTCGCGGAGACGATCCTGCGCGTCAGCAACGAAGATTCGGTCAGTTCGCTGTTCATGGACTGACGCCGTACCCGGGTCCGGGATGTTCCCGGGCCCGCCACCGTCGGCCCTGCGCCGGCGGGTCCAACCCGGCGCTCTGGTCGCGGAGCGTCTTCCACAAGGAAACATCATGTCCCTCGAAGTCAGCGCGAAATCGCGCACATTGCAAGGCAAGGGTGCGAGCCGCCGCCTGCGCAGCGCCGGGTCGGTTCCCGGCATCCTGTACGGCGGAAATGCACCGGCGCAGTCGATCGAACTCGAGCACAAGGCGCTCTGGTTCCAACTGAAGAGCGAGGCGTTCCATGCGTCGATCCTGAACATGGAACTCGACGGCCAGAAGCAGCAGGTACTGCTGCGCGACGTGCAGATCCACCCGTGGCGCCAACTGATCCAGCACGTCGACTTCCAGCGCGTGGCCCAGGACCAGGAAGTGACGATGCGCGTGCCGCTGCACTACGTCAACGCCGAGCAGGCACAGGCGGTCAAGTTCGGTGGCGCGATCGTCTCGCACATCATGAACGAGATCGAAGTTGCCTGCCTGCCCAAGTACCTGCCGGAGTTCATCGAGGTCGACCTGTCGCAGATCACCCCCGGCCACAGCGTCCACATGTCCGACCTGAAGCTGCCGGAAGGGGTGCGCCTGCCGGGCCTGGCCCGCGGGGATTCGCCGGTGGCGAGCGCATCGGTACCGCGCGGCGCAGGCGAGGACGACAAGAAGGGTGCAGCCGCGGCCGGCGACAAGAAAGCCGACAAGAAAGAGCCCGAGAAGAAGAAGTAACCGGGTCTCCTGCCACACCCCGGGCCCGCGTCGCTCCCAAGCACGCGGGCCTTTCGCTTCCAGACCTCCATGAAACTGATCGTCGGCCTCGGCAATCCCGGCTCGCAGTACGAGCGCACCCGGCACAACGCCGGGTTCTGGCTCATCGATCGGCTCGCCCGCTCGGCAGGCGCCCACCTGCAGAACGAGCCGCGCTACAACGGGCTCGCTGCACGCACGACGATCGCCGGCGAGTCGTGCTGGTTGCTCGAACCACAGACATTCATGAACCTGAGCGGCAGGTCGGTGGCTGCGCTGGCGAACTTCTACAAGATCGAGCCGTCCGACGTGATCGTCGTGCACGATGAACTCGACCTGCCGGTCGGCACCGTCAAGATGAAGCTAGGTGGTGGCTTCGCTGGCCATAACGGCCTGAGGGACATCACCGCCCAGCTCGGCACCCGCGACTTCTGGCGGCTGCGGCTGGGCATCGGGCACCCGGGCGACAAGTCCCAGGTGCATTCCTACGTACTGAACGCGCCGCGCCCCGAGGAGCAGTCACTGATCGACGAGTCGATCGACCGCGCCCTCGCCGTGATCGACTGGATCGCACGCGGCGACTACGAAGCAGCAATGCTTCGCCTGCACACCAAACCCCGATAATTCGGGTCAGAGACGATTTTCCAGAGCGCCGCAGTGGCAGCGGCGCCCGGGAGGAAAATCGTCTCTGACCCGAATTATCGGCAGGAGTCAACATGAGTCTGAAATGCGGCATCGTCGGCCTGCCCAACGTCGGCAAGTCCACCCTGTTCAATGCGCTGACCAAGGCGGGCATCGCGGCGGAGAACTATCCGTTCTGCACGATCGAGCCGAACGTGGGCGTGGTCGAGGTGCCGGACCCGCGGCTCGTGCAGCTGGCCGACCTGGTGAAGCCTGAGAAGCTCGTGCCTGCGGTGGTCGAGTTCGTCGACATCGCCGGCCTGGTGGCCGGGGCGTCGAAGGGCGAGGGGCTGGGTAACCAGTTCCTGGCCAACATCCGAGAGACCGACGCGATCACGCACGTGGTGCGCTGCTTCGACGACCCGAACGTGATCCATGTATCGAACAAGGTGGATCCGCTCGCCGACATCGAGACGATCAACACCGAACTCGCGCTGG
The DNA here is from genome assembly GCA_947458265.1 of Betaproteobacteria bacterium. Classification (GTDB taxonomy): domain Bacteria; phylum Pseudomonadota; class Gammaproteobacteria; order Burkholderiales; family CAIKXV01; genus CAIKXV01. The sequence goes on along the minus strand of CANGYF010000012.1, from coordinate 33,274 downwards.
CCGACCTGGCCAACGTCGAGAAGCAGGTGCACCGGGTGTCGAAACTGGCGCGTTCCGGCAGCGACAAGGAGGCCGCACGCCTGCTGCCGCTGCTCGAGCGCTGCCGCGCGCAGCTCGACCAGGCGAAGCCGGTGCGCGCGCTGGCGCTGGACGAAGACGAGCAGGCGCTGCTCAAGCCCATCTGCCTGATCACCGCGAAGCCGACGATGTACGTGGCGAACGTGAAGGAGGGTGGTTTCGAGGGCAATGCCTACCTCGATGCGGTGAGGAAGCACGCCGAGGCCGAGAAGGCGCCGGTGGTCGCGGTCTGCGCCGCGATCGAGGCCGAGATCGCCGACCTGGCCGACGAGGACCGGCAGGTGTTCCTCGCCGACCTCGGCATGACGGAGCCGGGCCTGGACCGCGTGATCCGCGCCGGTTTCAGCCTGCTCGGCCTGCAGACCTACTTCACCGCCGGCCCGAAGGAAGTGCGTGCCTGGACGGTGGCGATCGGCGCCACCGCCCCGCAGGCCGCCGGCGTGATCCATACCGATTTCGAGCGTGGCTTCATCCGCGCCGAGGTGATCGCCTTCCCCGACTTCGTCGCGCTGAAGGGCGAACAGGCGGCGAAGGAGGCCGGGAAGATGCGGCTCGAAGGCAAGGAGTACGTCGTGAAGGACGGCGACGTGATGCACTTCCGCTTCAACGTCTGAACCGCATCTTCATTCCATTCGTCACGCGGCTGTACAACCTGTTCGACAGGAGATGACTCCATGTGGTTGATGACGCCATCCGGTTTTTTCAGCATTGTCCAGAAGCCCGAGGACGAGCAGGCAGGAACCCTGACCATCCGCGCCCGGGTGCGTGGCGATCTCGAGCGCCTGCGCAAGACCTGCCTGCCCGGCATGGGAGAGATCGTGGCCAACGCGGGTACGGACTATCGCTATCGTGCCCGGGCACCCAGGGCCGAGGTCGCCAGTGCCATGGCGAAGATCGTCAATGACATCCAGTACGGCAACTTCAAGGATGAAGTGGCCAGGGAACAGGGTAAGGAGCGTGCTGGCTTCTACGGTGAGGTCTGGCAGGCGCTTTACGACCTGCCAGACGATGCAGTCCCTGCCAAAGCCCCCTCGGCCGCCGGGCGCCGGCCATGACGTCCGCTGGCGGGTTGAAGGCCGCCTTCGGGGGCGTGCTGGTCGATGAGCAAGGCAGGTTCCTGCTCAGGGAGCCCCAGGGACACTACGACGACTACGTCTGGACCTTTCCGAAGGGCAGGCCGGACCCCGGGGAGTCACCGGAACAGGCGGCCTTGCGCGAAGTGCAGGAGGAGACAGGCTACCGGGCGCTCATCGTCTCGAAGCTGCCGGGGCGTTACGAAGGTGGTACGACCGTGACCGAATACTTCCTCATGTCTCCCGTGGGCGCGCCCGGTGCATTCGACAAGAAGGAGACGCAGGCAACGCGCTGGGTCTCGGCAGGAGAGGCCGGGATGTTGATCTCCATGACGACCAACCCGGCAGGCAGGAAGAGGGACCTGGCCGTCCTGGAGTCCGCCGTGCAGTTCATGCGAGGCCAGGCTGGATAGCCGTTGATCGCGTGAATCGTTGCGACGGCCGCGGGCGGCTGCGTCAGCGGACGATCAGGTGTCTCAGCGCGCCTCGACCAGCAGGTCGATGAACGCATCTACAGGCATCGCATCGATCGCCCGCTGATCGTCGTAAAGCCCGAGCAGCCGCTCGCGTGCCGCACGGGACAACCGGCGCAGCGCATGCTCGAACTTCGCGCGCAGCGCGGGCACGGCCTCGGATCGCCGCTCCGGATGCCCGAGCGGATACTCGCGCTCGACGCGGGCAGTCGACGTGCCGTCGCGGAAGAACACCTGTACCGAGTTCGCGCTGGTGCGGCGCGCCGGATCGAAGAAGCCCTCGGTGTAGCGCGGTTCCTCGGCCAGCACCATCTTCGCGCGCATTGCATCGATGCGCGGGTCTGCGGCGAACGCATCGCTGTAATCCGATGGGCCGAGCCGTCCATGCATCAGGCCGAGCGCGACGATGTACTGCACGCAGTGGTCGCGATCGGCGGCGTTGCGCAGCACCCCCGGCTTGTCCATGATGCGCGCGAGCGACCGGTGGCAGCGCAGTTCGATGCGTTCGATCTCGTCCAGCCGCGCCGCGACCTGCGGATGCAGCAGGAACGCGCATTCCCCCGCGGTCTGGCCGTGCATGCCGGCCGGCAGCAGCTTGAACATGCAGCGGCCGATCACCGCCTCGCCGAGCTGCGCGTCGAAGCGCAGCGGGGTACCGCCGAAGCGCGCGGCCTCGAAGCCGAGTTCCGGCGCCGACAGGATCCACGGATAACCGTCTTCGCCGGCCATCACCATCAGCGCGATGCGCACCGCGCCCTCGCTGGCGCGCGCGCTTGCCCAGTTCTTGCGCGAGCCGATGTTCGGCGCATGGCGGATCGCCGACAGCGTCGTCTCGACGAACGCATTCGAGGCCGCGGCGAACACCTGTTCGCGCGTGCCACCGAGCAGCTTCACCAGCACTGGTGCGACCGCGGCCTGCACCAGCATCCCCTGGTCGATGCCATGCGCCCGCCAGTCGTTGGCCGCACACAGCGCGCCCTGGATCTCGTAGACGCGCACTGCGGCGTCCAGCAGGTCGGCGATGGTCGGCGGCGTGCCACCGGCCGAAGACGCGCGCCGCGCCAGGTGGTCGCCCAGCATCAGCAGGCCGGCCAGCCCGTCTGACGGATGCATCGTCAGCAAGCCGTTGCAGGCGTCGTTGTAGTCGAGCCAGCGGATCATCGCCCCGAGGTCGAAGGTGGCCTTGGCCGGGTCGAGCACGAACCGCGTTCCGGGCAGGCGCGCGCCCTCCGGTACGATCGTGCCGGGCACCAGTGGTCCGAGCAGCCGGACGCATTCCGGATGCTCCAGGGCCTCGAGCGCGCAGGCCAGCGTGTCGAACAGGCACAGCCGGGCGGCGTCGATCGATGCGGTGTCCCGGATCCGGTAGCCGGTGACGTAGTCGGCGATGTCGCCCAGCAAGGCATCGGGTGCTGCCGGTGCGACCTGCAGATCGGAGGGCCTTGCCATCAGCGGGCCTCGACGCCGATCGAGGCGATCAGCTTCGCGTTCTTCACCATCTCGTCTTCGTAGAAGCGGACGAACTCCGCATGCGTACTGCCCACCGGGTCCAGCCCCTGGCCAACCAGCTTCTTCGCTGTCTCGGGGTCGTTGAGGATGCGGGTGACTTCCTGCTGCGTCTTGAGCACGATGTCCATCGGCGTGCGTCCCGGCAGGAACAGGCCGTACCAGTTCTCGTACGCATAGCCCGGCACGCCGGACTCGGCGATGGTGGGCAGCTTCGGCAGCGCCGGGGTGCGCTTCTCGCCCAGGACGGCCAGCGCGCGCAGCTTGCCGGTCTCGAAGAACTGGCGCGTCGACACGACGCTGGCCATCGACAGCGACACGCGGCCGCCGATCAGGTCGGTGATGCTGGGCGCGGTGCCCTTGTACGGTACGTGCATCATCTGCACACCGGCCATCTGGCTGAACAATGCGGCGGCCAGGTGCTGGCCGGTCCCGTTGCCGGACGAAGAATAGAGCAGGTCGCCGGGACGCGCCTTCGCGAAGGCGATGAATTCCTTCACCGACTTCACCGGAACCGACGGATGTACCACCATCACGCCGGGCGAGATCACGGCGAGCGACACCGGGATGATGTCCTTGCGCGGGTCGTAGGACAGCTTCATCAGGCTGGGCGTGATTGCCACCCCGGAGGAGTTGGTGAGCATCGTGTAGCCATCGGGCGCCGAGCGGGCCAGCGTCTCGGTCGCCAGCGCGCCGCCGGCGCCCGGCCGGTTCTCGACCACCACCGGCTGCCCCCAGCGCTCGGACAGCTTCTGGGCGAGCAGACGGCCGGTGGTATCGACCCCGCCGCCGGGGGCGAGTGCGATCAGCATGCGTATCGGCCGGGTGGGCCAGGATGCCTGTGCGGCGGCGCCGGCGCTCGCGAGCGCGAGCAGCGTCGCCAGGCCGCTGCCTGCCAGCCGGCGTTGGATGCGATCCATCGGGTTCTCCTCCTGCGGTCTTGCTTCGCGACCGGCCTGTCGTGGGCACGGTCTGCGACGGGTCTGTCGGGCTGCGGTGCGCAGGCGCCGGGGCGGGCCCTTGCGCAGCGCCTGCAATCCTACCCTCTGTAGACCCGATCAGCGACCCTGGCAGCTTTCGACGCTGTCGTGCAGGCGGCCATGTCTTGAACCAGCCTGCATGGCAGGCGCGTTCAACTGCGTTCTGCAGGGGGAATCAGTGCTGCCCAACGATGTCAGGCGGATGCGAACCTGCGCTGACGGCCCAGCCCGAACACCATGCCCATTCCGGCGAGCATCAGCCAGCCGGCCGCCGGCAGCGGCACCACCGCAGCGTCCAGCTTGACACTGTCGAGTGCTGCGCCCTGGTTCGCGTTGCCGAACTGGCTGTTGCCCTGGAACCACAGGGTGTAGTCGCCGGCCGTGGCGAAACTCACGTCGAGGAAGCCCTGCTTCCAGGCCATCGCCTGCCGGGTCGGGTTGCCGTCGGCGGGGGTATCGTAGAAGAACGAAGTCGTGGAACTGGCGACCGAAGTACCCACCACGCCGGTTCCGGTGACGATATTGGCAAACAGTCCCTGGTCGCGCGGCGTGTCGGCGTTGACCGAGTAGAAGAACGACAGCCGGTAAGCGCCGAGCTGGCTGGCACCAACCGAGAAGGTCTGCGCCAGGAACGACGGCTGCTGGGTGCCGGTGCCGAAGAGGTCGATGCTGTTGGCGCCCGAGTGGGCCTGCCAGTACGGCGCCTTCACCAGGTCGACCGAGGCGCTGGTGTTCGTGCCGGACGAGCGCACCTGCCAGCCGGTTATCTGGAACGTGCTCGACGTGGTGACGACCGTGAAGTTGCTGCCGATCGTGTTGGCATCGAAGCCGCCGTTGATGATCAGTGCGGCGCGCGCGTCAACCGACACAATGGCCAGTGCCGCGACAAACAGGGCGGTGGAGACTCGGTTGCTCATCTGCGCATTCCTCCGGCGGACGAAGCGGGGCTTCGACGACCCGCAAGTATCCATTCCTGGCCGCTGCGGCGCGGTGAGGTTTCGCGCATGGCCGGCGGTATTTTTCATCCTGCGCACCGTGACAAATTACCGCTTTGGCCCGGTGGGGCCTTTTCAGCCGGGCGACTGCCTGCGCAGGCTCACCAGCATCACCCCGGCGATCACCAGCGCGGCGCCGCCCATCTGTATCGCGGTGATCTTCTCGCCCAGGATCAGCGCCGCCATGGCCAGCGTCGCGATCGGTCCGAGCGTGCTGATCAGCGCCACCTGGTTCGCCCCGAGCCGGCGCAGCGCCTCGGCCACCAGCAGGATCGGCAGCACGGTGGACACCGTTCCCATGCCCAGGGCATACGCGTACACGATGCCCGGCACCACCAGCGACTCCGCGCCATGGGTGACGAAGAAGTGCGCGATGCTGAAGCCGCAGGCAACCGACGATGCATAGCTGGTGAACCGCATCGAGCCCACGCGCGGCACGATGCGCGCACTGGCGACCACGTAGCAGGCATAGGTGAATGCGCTGGTCAGCGTGAACGCCACGCCGATGGCCAGCCCGGACGGATCGCCCTCGATGCGCAGGTTGTCCCACACGCACAGCAGCACGCCGGAGTAGGACAGCACCAGCGACATCGCCTGGGCGGCGGTGAGCTTCGTGCGGAACATCGCCCAAGAAAGCAGCACCACGAAGGTCGGGTACAGGAACAGGATCAGGCGTTCCAGGCTGGCCGGGATGTACGTCAGACCGATGAAGTCGAGGTAGCTCGACAGGTAGAAGCCGAGCAGCCCGCAGGCGGCCATGCCCCACCAGTCACGGCGCCCGATCGACTTCAGCCCGGCGGTGCCGCACCACCAGCCGAGCGCGAGGAAGAACGGCAGCGCGACCATCATGCGCAGCGCGAACGTCGTGGTGGCGTCCACGCCGTGCGCATAGATCAGCTTGATGAAGATCGCCTTCGCCGAGAAGAACACTGCCGCGCCGAGCGCGCAGGCGAGCCCGATGCTGAGCGATCGCTTCGCCGCGGTGGCCGCGGTGGCTTCAGCGGCGCCGGCCGGCTCCCCGGCCGTGCCGGGCATCAGCGGCGGCGGCCGCCGCCCATCAGCGAGCCGAGCACGCCGCGAACGAGTTGCCTGCCGATCTCCGACCCTACCTGCCTGACCACGCTCTTCACCGCGGTCTCGACCACGCCTTGTCGCGAGCTGCTGCCGCCGCCGAGCAGGCCGCCGAGCGAGCCGAGCAGGCCGCCATCGGCCTGGGCCGGCTGGCCTGCCGGGGCACCGGCCGTGGCGGCCGCATCGCCCTGCTTCAGCTTCTCGTACGCCGATTCACGGTCCACTGCCTTTTCGTAATGGCCCGCCACCGGCGAGTCGGCGATCACCTTGCGCCGCTCGTCGGGCGTCGCTGGGCCCAGCCGCGAGGAGGGCGGCAGCACGAACGCACGCTCGGTGATCGTCGGGCTGCCCTTGGCGTCGAGGAAGGACACCAGCGCTTCGCCCACGCCCAGCTCGGTGATCGACGACTCGATGTCCAGCTTGGGGTTGGGGCGCATCGTGGTCGCGGCAGTCTTGACCGCCTTCTGGTCGCGCGGGGTGAACGCACGCAGTGCATGCTGCGCCCGGTTGCCGAGCTGGCCGAGCACCGTGTCGGGGATGTCGAGCGGGTTCTGGGTGACGAAGTAGACGCCCACGCCCTTGGACCGGATCAGCCGCACCACCTGCTCGATCTTCTGCAACAGTGCGGGCGGCGCATCGGTGAACAACAGGTGCGCTTCGTCGAAGAAGAACACGAGCTTCGGCTTGTCCGGGTCACCGACCTCCGGCAGTTCCTCGAACAGCTCGGACAGCAGCCACAGCAGGAACGTCGCATAGACCTTCGGCGCGTTCATCAGCTTGTCGGCGGCCATGATGCTGATCACCCCGCGCCCCTTCGGGTCGGTCTGCATCAGGTCGCCGATGTCGAGCGCCGGCTCGCCGAAGAAGCGGTCGCCGCCCTGTTCGCCGATCGACAGCAGCCCGCGCTGGATCGCGCCGATGCTCGCCGGCGAGATGTTGCCGTACTCGGTCTTGTACTTCGCCGCGTTGTCGCCCACGTGCTGCAGCATCGCCCGCAGATCCTTCAGGTCGATCAGCAGCAGGCCGTTGTCATCGGCGATCTTGAACGTGAGCGCGAGCACGCCTTCCTGGGTGTCGTTCAGGTTCAGCATGCGCGCGATCAGCACCGGCCCCATCTCGGAGACCGTGGCGCGCACCGGGTGGCCCTGCTCGCCGAACACGTCCCAGAACATCACCGGGAAGGCTTCGAACGCATGGCTGTCGGCGAGCCCGAGTTGCTCGGCGCGCGCCTTGAGCTTGGGATTCCAGGCGCCAGCCTGGGAGATGCCGGACAGGTCGCCCTTCACGTCGGCCATGAATACCGGTACCCCTGCGCGGCTGAACTGCTCGGCCAGCCGCTGAAGCGTCACCGTCTTGCCGGTGCCGGTTGCCCCGGCGATCAGGCCGTGGCGGTTGGACAGGGATGGCAGCAGGAACAGGTCGGTGGCGCCCTGGACAGTCCTTGCGATCGACATCGGCTCGGCCATGAAACCCTCAGGGTGGATGCTGGGACGCTGCGGAGCGTAGCACAGCGCCCCGAGCTGCCATTCCGCCGGAAAGCGCCGCCGGAGTAGAATCCGCGCCTGCCGCCAGCGGGCCGACCACGGCCTGCGCATGCCGCGAAAAACCGAGGAGAACGCCGTGGCCGGTCACAGCAAATGGGCCAACATCAAGCACAAGAAGGCGATCGCCGATGCCAAGAAGGGCAAGGCGATGACCCGGTGCATCCGCGAGATCACCGTCGCCGCCCGGTCCGGCGGCGGCGACCCGGACGGCAACCCGCGCCTGCGCCTGGCGATCAGCAAGGCGCGCGAGGTGAACACGCCGAAGGACACCATCGAGAACGCGATCAAGCGCGGTAGCGGTGCGTTGACCGGCGAATCGCTCGACGAGATCCGCTACGAGGGCTATGGCATCGGCGGCGCGGCGGTGATGGTCGATTGCGTGACCAATAACAAGGTTCGCACCGTCGCCGACGTACGCCATGCATTCGCCAAGAACGGCGGCAACATGGGCACCGACGGTTCGGTCGCCTTCCAGTTCAAGCACTGCGGCCAGTTCGTGTTCGCGCCCGGCACCAGCGAAGAGAAGGTGATGGAGATCGGGCTCGATGCCGGCGCCGAGGACGTCGCCACCAACGAGGACGGCAGCGTCGAGCTGATCTGCCCGCCACCCGAGTTCACTGCGGTGAAGACCGCGCTCGAAGCCGCCGGGCTCAAGGCCGAGTTCGCCGAGGTGACGATGAAGCCGTTGTCCGAGACCGTGCTCACCGGTGACGATGGCGCGAAGATGCAGCGCCTGCTCGACGCACTAGAAGCGCTCGACGACGTGCAGGAAGTCTATACGACGGCGCTGGTGGAGGATTGACCGCCGGGCTGGTCCCGGCCGTCTTCGTCCTGCTCTGGAGCACCGGTTTCATCGGCGCCAAGCTCGGTCTGCCGCATGCCGAGCCGCTGACCTTCCTCGCCCTGCGCTTCGCGGTGGTCGGCGTGCTGCTGGGCAGCCTGTGCGCGATCGCGCGTGCGCCCTGGCCGCGCAGCGCGCGCGAGTACGGTCACCTGGCGGTCGCCGGGCTGCTGGTGCAGGCGGGCTACCTCGGCGGCGTGTTCACCGCGATCCACCTCGGGCTGAACGCCGGGGCGGCGGCGCTGATCGTCGGCCTGCAACCACTGGTCACCGCCTGCCTCGCCGGGCCGCTGCTCGGCGAGCGCATCGGCCGGCTGCAGTGGCTGGGTTTCGTGCTCGGGCTGGTCGGCGTGGTGCTCGTGCTCGGTCCGGACGCGAACGCCACCGGGGCGACGCCGGCCGCGCTCGGCTTCGCCTGCGTGGCGCTGGCGTCGATCACCGCCGGCACCATCTACCAGAAGCGCTTCGCCTCGGGCATGGACCTGCGCACCGGATCGCTGGTGCAGTTCGCTGCCGCCGCGCTGCTGCTGGTGCCGATCGCCTTCGCGACCGAGACCATGGTGGTCGACTGGACCGGCGAGTTCGTGTTCGCCCTCGGCTGGCTGGCCGTGGTCCTGTCGCTCGGCGCGATCACGCTGCTGAACGTGCTGATCCGGCGCGGCGCCGCATCGAAAGTCGCCAGCCTGTTCTACCTGACCCCGGGCGCGACCGCGGTGATCGCCTGGGCGGTGTTCGGCGAGACGCTGGCCCCGTCGGGCATCGCGGGACTGGCGGTCGCCGCCGTCGGCGTCGCACTGGTGAACGCTTCGGGCCCGGCGCCGGCGCGCGCTACACTAGCGCGGTGACTTCCACGATCAGCGCACGCAGCCAGCCGACCCGGCGCATCCTGGGCATCGATCCCGGGCTGCGGCGCACCGGCTTCGGCATCATCGAGGTGCGCGGCCAGGCGCTGGCCTATGTCACTTCGGGCATCGTGCGTGTGCCGCCGGGCGACCTGCCGGAGCGGCTCAAGGCGATCCTCGACTGCCTCGGGCAGGTGATCGTGAGCCATGCGCCGGTGCAGGCGGCCATCGAGAAGGTGTTCGTCAACGTCAATCCGCAGTCGACCCTGCTGCTCGGGCAGGCGCGCGGTGCCGCGATCTGCGCGGCCGTCGCGCACGACCTTCCGGTCTCCGAATACACCGCGCAGCAGGTGAAGCAGGCGGTCGCGGGCAACGGCCAGGCGAACAAGTCGCAGGTGCAGCAGATGGTGCGCCGGCTGCTGTCGCTGCCGGCTGATCCCTCGTCGGACGCGGCCGATGCGCTGGCCTGCGCGATCTGCCATGCGCATGGCGGGCAGGGCATGGCCGGCTTGTCCACCGCCGGCTTCCGCATGCGCCGGGGCCGACTGGTGTCCGCGGCCGACCTGCTCAAGGCCGGTGGCGTGATCGCTGGAGCGGTGGAATGATCGGCCGCCTGACCGGCATCCTGCGCGAGAAGAACCCGCCGCAGGTGCTGCTCGATGTCGGTGGCGTCGGCTACGAGGTCGATGTGCCGATGAGCACGTTCTATTCGCTGCCACGTATCGGCGACACGGTCACCCTGTGCACGCACCTGACGATCCGCGAGGATGCGCACCTGCTTTACGGTTTTGCCACCGAGCGCGAGCGCCATGCGTTCCGGGCACTGATCCGGATCAGTGGCGTCGGCGCGAAGACGGCGCTCGCGCTGCTGTCCGGCATGGATGTCGACGGGCTCGCGGAGGCGGTCGTGCTGCAGGAGACCGCACGCCTGACCCGCGTACCGGGTATCGGCAAGAAGACCGCCGAGCGCCTGCTGCTCGAACTCAAGGGCAAGCTGGGCGATGCACTGCCCGGCGTGCCGGGCGCGGATGCGCCGGCCGAGCGCAGCGATGCGAACGACGTGCTCAATGCGCTGCTTGCCCTCGGCTACAGCGACAAGGAGGCGATGTTCGCGGTGAAGCAGGTGCCGCCGGGCACCGCGGTCGGCGATGGCATCCGGATGGCGCTGAAGGTGCTGTCGAAGGCCTAGCTGCAGGCTGCGGCGTCTTCGGCGTCAGTCAGGCATACAGGTCTCACGCGGGGCCAGTCTTTGGCGCGATAATCGCGTTTCAGTCATGACCGAAGCCCCGGATGGCGATCGAGACCGATCGGTTGATCAGTGCAGCACCCGCGTCCTCGCAGGAAGAGGTCGTCGAACGCGCGCTGCGCCCGAAACTGCTGGATGAATACGTCGGCCAGGAGAAGATCCGTGGCCAGCTGTCGATCTTCATCGAAGCCGCGCGCTCGCGCAGCGAGGCCCTCGACCATACGCTGCTGTTCGGCCCGCCCGGCCTGGGCAAGACCACGCTCGCGCACATCATCGCGCGCGAGATGGGCGTCGGGCTGCGCCAGACGTCCGGGCCGGTGCTGGAGCGGCCCGGCGACCTTGCCGCGCTGCTGACCAACCTCGAGCCGAACGACGTGCTGTTCATCGACGAGATCCACCGGCTGTCACCGGTCGTCGAAGAGATCCTCTATCCGGCACTCGAGGACTACCAGATCGACATCATGATCGGCGAGGGTCCCGCCGCACGGTCGGTGAAACTCGAGCTCAAGCCGTTCACGCTGGTCGGGGCGACCACCCGTGCCGGCATGCTCACCAACCCGCTGCGCGACCGTTTCGGCATCGTGGCGCGGCTGGAGTTCTACACGGCCGAGGAACTGCGCCGGATCGTCACCCGCTCGGCGCAGCTGCTCGAGTGCTCGATCGTCGACGACGGTGCGCTCGAGATCGCGCGCCGCGCGCGCGGCACGCCGCGCATCGCCAACCGGCTGCTGCGCCGGGTGCGCGACTATGCGCAGGTGCGCGCCGACGGCTCGGTCACCCGCGAGGTTGCCGACGCCGCGCTGCGCATGCTCGATGTCGACGCCAGCGGGCTGGACATCATGGACCGCAGCCTGATGCTCGCGGTGATCGAGAAGTTCGAGGGCGGACCGGTCGGCGTCGACAACCTCGCTGCAGCCATCGGCGAGGAACGCGACACCATCGAGGACGTGATCGAGCCGTTCCTGATCCAGCAGGGCTACCTGAAGCGCACGCCGCGCGGGCGCATCGCCACCCAGATCGCCTACCGCCACTTCGGGCTGCCGCAGCCGCGGCGTGCGGCAACACCGGACCTCTGGGATGAACCGTCCTGAGGGCTTGCCGGCCGCTGTGCCGGCCGCCGTGCCAGCAAGCCATGCCGATGCATTGCCGCGGTTCCGGCTGCCGGTGCGCGTGTATTACCAGGACACCGATGCCGGCGGTGTGGTGTTCCACGCGGCCTACCTGCATTTCCTCGAGCGAGCGCGCACCGAGTTCCTGCGCTCGCTCGGCTTCGACATCGGGCGCCTGGCCGCAGAGGGCGTGCTGTTCGCGCTCAACAGGCTCGAGATGGAATTCCTGCGGCCGGCGCGGCTCGACGACGCGCTCGAGGTCACCGCCGCGGTCGGCCACCTCGGGCGCACCTCCGCGCGATTCGTGCAGACGGTCGAACTGGCCGACGGTACGGTCGCGATGCGGGCCACCCTGTCGCTGGTGTGCGTCTGCGCGACGCGCTTCCGTCCGATGGGCATCCCGCAGGACCTGCGCTCGGCGCTCGAATCGTGGACACTTCCGGCTGTTGGCACGGCCGGACCCGGCCCGAGGCCGGACAATGGAACGGGATCTACAGGATGAACGTGACGCAGGACATGTCGGTATGGGGGCTCGTCTCGCACGCGAGCCTGTTCGTGCAGCTGGTAATGCTGGGATTGCTGCTCGCTTCGCTGCTGTCGTGGTGGTACATCTTCCGCAAGGCCTTCGCGCTGCGCCAGGCGAAGGCGGACACCGAAGCCTTCGAGAAGGACTTCTGGAGCGGCGGCGACCTGAACAGCCTGTACCAGGCAGCTGCCGCGGCGAAGCACCGGGGCGGCAGCCTGGAGCGCATCTTCGAAGCAGGCTTCCGCGAGTTCAGCAAGGTCAAGCGCCCGCCGGGCGCGGACCGCAGTGCCGCGATCGACGGCACGCGCCGGGCGATGAGCGCGACCTACCAGCGCGAGATGGATGCCCTGGAAGACAACCTGGCTTTCCTCGCGTCCGTCGGCTCGGTCGCACCCTACATCGGCCTGCTCGGTACGGTCTGGGGGATCATGCACGCGTTCATGGGTCTGTCCACCGTGGCCCAGGCGACGCTGTCGCTGGTGGCACCGGGCATCGCAGAGGCGCTGATCGCCACCGCGATGGGCCTGTTCGCCGCGATCCCGGCGGTGCTCGCCTACAACCGCTTCAGCTACGACATCGACCGGCTCGCGGTGCGCTTCGAGAGCTTCATGGAAGAGTTCACCAACATCATGCAGCGGCAGGGCTGAACATGGCCTGCGTCCCGGGCAGCGCACGATGAGCACGGCGATCCGCAAGCGGCGGCCGCGCCGCATGATGAACCAGATCAACGTCGTGCCCTACCTCGACGTGATGCTGGTGCTGCTGGTGATCTTCATGGTCACCGCGCCGCTCACCAATCCCGGCCAGATCGAGCTGCCCTCGGTCGGGCAGTCGCTGACTGCGCCGGCCTTGCCGATCGAGGTCACGATCAAGGCAGACCGCACGCTGGCCGTGCGCGACCGTGCCCGCAGTGCCCCGGAGCGCGAGCTGTCCAAGGGCGAGCTGGTGAAGTTCATCCAGGGCCTGCAGTCGACTTCGCCCGACCGGCCGGTAGTAATCGCCGCCGACAAGGCGGTGCGCTACGAGGCGGTGCTCGAGGTGATGGACCTTCTGCAGCAGAACCAGGTGAAGCGGGTGGGCCTGCTCGCCAAACCGCGCACGCCCTAGGCCGATGCCGATGACCTGCCGCCGGCAATGGCATGAATCATCGATGGCCGTACGTTCCGTCCGTCCCGTCCGCACCGGGACGGCATGGCCGCGCTGATGCGCACCGGTGGCGTGCCGCCGCAGGGCGGGCGCGAGGAGCCGAGGGCGCTGCTCTCCGGCGTGCTCGCGGTGCTGGTGCACCTGCTGGCCGTAATGGCGCTGACCTTCGGCTTCCAGATCCAGACCCAGCGCAACGAGCCGGTGAGCGCCGAGTTGTGGGCCGCGCTGCCGCCGCCACCGGCTGCCGAGCGGCCGCCGCCGAAAGACGAACCGGTCGAACCCGTGCCGGCGCCCAGGCCGGTGCCCCGGCCCGAGCCGAAGCCGGTGCCGCCGCCGCCGGAACCGAAAGAGGCGCCCGCAAAGGCGCTGCCGAAGGTCGACATCGAGCTCAAGGCGAAGGAGGCCGCTAAGGCGAAGCAGGCCGAAGAGGACCGGCGCAAGCTCGAGGAAGCGAAGAAGCGCGAGGCGGAGAAGGCGAAGGCACAGGCACAGGCACAGGCCGAGGCGAAGGCACAGGCGCAGGCCGAGGCGAAGGCACAGGCGCAGGCCGAGGCGAAGGCGCAGAAGGAAGCGCTGGCGAAACAGGCCGAAGCCGACCGCATCCGCCGCGAGCAGGAAGAGCTCTCGCGCAGGGCGGCCGAGGCCGCGGCCAGTGCACAGGCGAAGCTTCTGGCCTCGCATGTCGACAAGATCCGCGGCAAGGTGCGGCGCTTCATCGTCGAGCCGCCTGGCGTGGCGCCGAATGCGACAGCGGAATTCGACGTGGTGCTGATCCCCGGAGGCGATGTGCTCTCGGTGAAGCTGCGCCGTTCGAGCGGCAACGCGCTCTACGACGAGGCGGTCGAGCGCGCGATCATGCGCGCCCAGCCGCTGCCGATCCCGCCCGAGCCGCAGTTGTTCCCGCAGTTCCGTACGCTGCTGCTGCAGTTCAGGCCGCAGGAATGAAGCGCCGCTGCGCATCCGCTCGTCGCTTTGCGGCGCGCGGCTACCCTCCGAGCATCGGCTGATCGTTCAATGCTTCCACACAGGCTAAACTCCCGTCTCATGCAAACATCAATGGTCCCGACCCCGGCGTACATCCCCGCCCGGCGCCAGGCGCGCCCCGCCCCGACGATCGTCCGGGCCTGGCTGGTGCTGCTTGCCTTCCTGCTGCTGGCACTGCTGCCGTGGCTCGCAGCGCCGGTGCACGCGCAGCTGAAGATCGAGATCACCGGGGCCGGCGCCAGCCAGTCGCCGATCGCCATCGTCCCGTTCGCCGGCGAGGACAAGCTCGCGCAGGCGCTGACGCCGGTGATCATCGCCAACCTGCAGCGCAGCGGCCTGTTCCGGATGGTCGACGTGCAGGACATCCGCCCGATCCCGGTGCAGCCCTCCGACCTGCGCTATCCCGACTTCAGTTCGCGCGGTGCCGATGCGGTGGTGATGGGCTCGACCAGCGTGCTGGCCGATGGCCGGGTGGAAGTGCGCTTCCGGCTGATGGACGTCGCGCGGCAGGCGCAGCTCGCGGGCTTCAGCTACACGGTGAACCCGGGGCAGCTGAGGTTGACTGCGCACCGCATCTCGGATGCGATCTACGAGCGCCTGACCGGCGATGTCGGCGTGTTCAGCACGAAGATCACGTATGTCGAGCGGCAGGGCAACCGGTTCGAGCTGAAGATCGCCGATGCCGACGGCGCGAACGCGCAGACCGTGCTTGCCTCGACCGAACCGATCATCTCGCCGAAGTGGTCGCCGGATGGCACCCGCCTCGCCTACGTGTCGTTCGAGCGCAAGAAGCCGATCATCTACGTGCAGTCGCTGACCAACGGCTCGCGCATCGTGCTGGCGAACTTCCGTGGCAGCAACAGCGCGCCAGCCTGGTCGCCCGACGGCAACCGGCTCGCGGTGGTGCTCACCCGCGATGGACCCTCCCAGGTCTACCTGATCGACGCCGACGGCTCGAACGTCCAGCGCCTCACCAAGTCCAACGCGATCGACACCGAGCCGGCGTTCACCCCCGACGGGCGTTCGATCCTGTTCACCTCCGATCGTGGCGGCAGCCCGCAGATCTATCGCGTCGCGGTCGGCGGCGGCGAGGTGGAGCGCCTCACCTTCGAAGGCACCTACAACGTGTCGCCGCGGCCCAGCCCGGATGGACGAAGCTTCACGTTCGTCCAGCGCAGCGGCGGGCGATTCAACATAGCGATCCAGGATTTCGCGACCCGGCAGGTGCAGGTCCTGACCGACACTGCCGTCGACGAGTCGCCCAGCTTTGCCCCGAACGGTCGGATCATCCTCTACGCAACCGAGGTCAGGGGGCGTGGTATCTTGGCTGCAGTGTCCAGTGACGGACGCGTGCGGCAGCGGCTGACGGCAGGCTCGAACGACGTGCGCGAGCCTGCGTGGGGTCCCCTGTTGAAGGCACAGTGAAAGGGAATACACATGACTGAACTGTCGATGCAATCCGTGGCGGATGCCTCCGCAGGTCCCCGCAGGACGGATCTTGCGCACACCGCGCGTCGCCCCGCCTGGGTCGGCGTGCTGTGCCTCGCCATGCTGGCGGGCTGCTCGTCCACGCCCGATTCCGAGCAGTCCGGTGCACAGGTCGAGTCGCGGTCGGTCGGCGAGCAGGGCACGGCGAAGGCGCCCACCACCGCCGATGCACTGCCCAAGGCACCGGTCGGGCAGCCGCCGATCAGCGGGGCGCCGATCGCCACCGACCAGGCGCGATCGGGCCAGCTGCCGGCGGTGCTGAGCGATCCGAAGAGCCTGCTGTCGCGGCGCAGCGTGTACTTCGAGTACGACAGCAATGTCGTGCGCGACGAATTCCGGCCGATGGTCCAGGCGCATGCCCGCTTCCTGCTCGACAACCCGAAGCTGCGCATCACCATCCAGGGCAATACCGACGAGCGCGGCAGTCGCGAGTACAACCTCGCGCTCGGCCAGCGTCGCGCCGATGCGGTGCGCCAGGCCATGTCGGTGCTCGGCGTGACCGAGCGCCAGATGGAACCGGTCAGCCTGGGCGAGGAGCGTCCGCGCGCCAGCGGCAGCACCGAGGCGGCCTTTGCCGAGAACCGGCGCGCCGACATCCTGTACGACGGCGAAGACAAGCCTCCGGTCGGCAAGTGATCGAAGCGATGCAGGCGCGGCGCGCGCCCGTGCGGCGGGGGATCGCATGCCTGGTGTTCTCGGCGTTTGCCGCCGGGATCGCGCCGGCGGCGCATGCCCAGCTGTTCACCGACACCGAATCGCGCAAGGCCATTGCGGCCCAGCGCGAGACGATCGCCGCCCAGCAGCAGCAGATCGCCGACCTCTCCCGGCAGGCGGGCGAGCTGTCGGCGAGGATCAACCAGCTCGAGAATGCGCTCAAGGCACAGTCGCTGCTCGAGGTACTGAACCAGGTCGAGGCGCTGCAGGCCGAGATGCGCACGCTGCGCGGCCAGCAGGAGGTGCTCGCCAATTCGATCGACACCGCCACGCGCCGCCAGCGCGACATGTACATCGATCTCGATTCGCGGTTGAAGCGGCTGGAGACGACCGCCCCGACCGCCGCCACCGCGCCTGCGGTACCGGGCGCGCCCGCACTGGCGGCCCCCGCCCCGGCCGTTGCGCCGACGGGGGCAGCGGGTCCTGGCGGCACGGCGCTGGCTTCCGGCGCCGGCGTGAACGCGCTTGCCGGTGCGGCGCCGGCTTCGCCTGCGGTGCCTGCTGGCCCGGCCAACAGCAGCATCGCCGCAGGACGCGGCCCGATCGTCGCAGCGCCAGCCGTGCAGGTGCAGGTACCGCCTGCAGCCGGTGCGGGTGCAACCGCTGTGGGTGTGGCCGTTGCGGGTACAACCGCCGCTGCAGTCGCAGGTGGCGCCGGCAGCGCGGTGCCCGGGGCAGCGAACAGCGTGGCTTCGCCCGCGGCCGCCGTCGATCCGGTTGCCGAACAGCGTGCCTACGATGTCGCGCACCAGCTGCGGCGCAACGGCAACTATGCCGGCGCGATCACCGGCTTCCAGGCCTTCGTCAAGACCTACCCGAAGAGCCGGCTGGCGCCGGCGGCCCAGTACTGGGTCGGCGACTCCCACTTCAACCTGCGCGAGTTCCGGGTGGCGATCGCCAGCCAGCGGCAGTTGCTGGCGACCTGGCCGGACAACGAGAAGGCGCCCGACGCGATGCTCAACATCGCCAGTTCGCAGGCCGAACTGGGCGAGGCGGCAGCGGCACGCAAGACGCTGGAAGACCTGATCGCGCGTCATCCGCTCTCGGAAGCCGCAGAACGCGCAAAGCGCCGGCTTGCGCAGCGGAAATGACCCGATGACCGCCACCCCGGTGGCAGCCCCAGCGGAGCATGCGCAGGGGGATGCGGTGCGCCTGCGCATCACCGAGATCTTCTTCTCGCTGCAGGGCGAGACCAGCCGCGTGGGATTGCCCACCGCCTTCGTGCGTCTGACCGGTTGCCCGCTGCGCTGCGGCTACTGCGATACCGCGTATGCGTTCCACGGTGGACGCATGATGGACCTCGATGCCGTGGTCGCCGAAGTGGTGGCCACCGGCGCGCACTGGGTGACGGTCACCGGCGGCGAGCCGCTGGCACAGCGCGCCTGTCACGACCTGCTGCGCGCACTGTGCGATCGCGGCCTGTCGGTATCGCTCGAGACCAGCGGCGCGCTCGACATCTCGGCGGTCGATGCCCGGGTGTCGACGATCCTTGACCTCAAGACGCCGGGCTCGGGCGAGGCCTCGCGCAACCTGTGGCAGAACCTGGAACACCTCGACCGCGACGACGAGGTGAAGTTCGTGCTCTGCGACGAAGCTGACTACGTCTGGGCGAAGTCGATGCTCGAGGCGCATGCGATCGCTGCCCGCTGCCCGGTGCTGTTCTCGCCGTCGTTCCACCAGCTGCCTGCGGCGACGCTGGCCGGATGGATCCTGCGCGACCGCTTGCCGGTGCGCATGCAGGTGCAGCTGCACAAGCAGCTCTGGGGAGAGGCGCAGGGACGATGAGTACGGATGCGGCAGGCAAGGCGCAGGCGACGGCACGACCGGCCGTCGTGCTGCTGTCCGGAGGGCTCGATTCGGCCACCGTGCTGGCGGTGGTCAAGGCTGGCGGCTTTGCACCGCATGCGCTGTCGATCGACTACGGACAGCGGCATCGCGCGGAACTCGATGCGGCCCGGCGGGTGGCTGCCGCCCTCGGTGCCACGGCCCATCGCATCGTGCATGTCGACGCTGGCCAGTTCGGTGGCTCGGCGCTGACCGATGCCTCGATCGCGGTGCCGGTCGACGGCGTGCAGCCCGGCATCCCGGTCACCTACGTGCCCGCGCGCAACACGCTGATGCTGGCTCTCGCGCTCGGCTGGGCCGAGGTGCTCGGCGCCTCCGAGATCTTCATCGGCGTCAATGCGATCGATTACTCCGGTTACCCCGACTGCCGGCCAGCGTTCGTCGCCGCGTTCGAGGCGATGGCCAACCTGGCCACGCGTGCCGGCGTCGAAGGACAGCGTCTGCGTGTGCACGCCCCGATCATCGACCTCGACAAGGCGGCGATCATCCGGCTCGGCCATTCGCTCGGCGTCGACTATGCGCAGACCGTGTCCTGCTACCAGGCGACCGACGAAGGCCTGGCCTGCGGGCGCTGCGATGCCTGCAGGCTGCGGCGCGACGGCTTCGCCCGCGCCGGTGTCGCGGACCCGACGCGCTACCAAGGCTGACCCGAGACGGCGGTACGGCCACGCGCCTCGCCCTTGATTTCCTGCGCGCAGGGCCCGATCCTCGGGCGATGATCCCCGAAGCTACCCCCTACACCGGCGCGCTGGTCGCCTCGCTCGCCTTCCTGCTGGCCTTCCTGTTCGGCGCCATCGCCCAGCGCACGCATTTCTGCACGCTCGGCGCGGTGTCCGACTGGATCAACATCGGTGACCTGTCGCGCATGCGCATGTGGCTGCTGGCGATCGCGGTGGCGATGCTGGGCGCCAACGGCCTGCAGGCAGCAGGGCTGGTCGACCTGGGCCAGTCGATCTATGTCGGGCCGAACCTGATGTGGCTGTCGCACCTCGTCGGCGGGCTGCTGTTCGGTATCGGCATGACCCTGGGCTCGGGCTGCGGCAGCAAGACGCTGATCCGCATCGGCACCGGTAACCTGAAGTCGGTCGTGGTCGTGGTGTTCCTGGGGCTGTCGGCCTGGATGACGCTGCGCGGGCTGTTCGGCCAGTGGCGGGTCGACTGGCTGCAGCCGGTGGCGGTGAACTTCGAGCGTTGGTCCATCCCGGGACAGGACCTGCCGACGCTGCTGGGCGGCGCACGCGCATCGGCGATGGCCGCGCTGGGCTGCGCGGTGGCGATCGCGGCCGCGATCCTTGCCTTCGTGTTCGGCAGCCGCGACTTCAGGGGCAACCGCGAAGGCATCGTCGGTGGGCTGGTGGTCGGCCTGCTGGTCGCCGCCGGATGGTACGTGACGGGCAACCTGGGCTACCGCGAGAACCCCGAGACGCTGGAACTCACCTTCTACGCGACCAATTCGCGTGCCGCCGAATCGTTCAGCTTCGTGGCACCGGTGGCCTACACGCTGGAACTGCTGGCGATGTGGACCGACCGTTCCCTGCGCATCACCTTCGGCATCGCCGCCGTGGCCGGGGTGGTCGCCGGCGCATTCGCGATGGCGATGGCCACGCGCACCTTCCGCTGGGAATCCTTCACCTCGCCCGCCGACATGCGCAACCACATGCTCGGCGGCATCCTGATGGGCTTCGGTGGCGTCACCGCACTGGGCTGCACCATCGGGCAGGGCATCAGCGGGCTGTCGACGCTGGCGCTGGGCTCCTTCCTCACCTTCGCGTCCATCGTCGCCGGGTCGGTGGCGACGATGAAGTTCCAGTACTGGCGAATGATGCGCGAGGCCTGATGTTGCGTCTTCGCGCAGAGTCGTTATAATCGCGGGCTTCGTTCAGGGGGCCGTTAGCTCAGCCGGTAGAGCAGCGGACTTTTAATCCGTTGGTCGGCAGTTCAAATCTGCCACGGCCTACCACCGAACGAAGACCGAGATCACGCGCCGCGCGAAGAGCGCGGCGCCTCACTGGTCTCAACGGCAGTCCCACCCGTCGGCCATGGCCCACGACTTGGGTCCGGAAGCTATCCCGTCCTCCCGGATCGGCTTCCCGGTCAGTACCTCTGACCTGTGCACGGATGGCACCGGTCGCCTGCAGGGCGTATCCGTGCGCAGGGCGGGCATGGGTCGGCCGTATGTGTCATGGGTCGTGGCAGCGTCCGCGCCGTGGATTGCTATAGACTCGCCGCCATCGCAAACCTGTCGGTCTGATCGAATGCCACGCAATATCGTAGTGCTCGGCGCAGGCGCCATCGGCTGCAACGTTTCCACCGACCTCGCGCGCGCAGGCCATGCGCCGCTGGTGGTCGACCCCTGGCCAGCGCAGGTCGAGGCGCTGCGTACGCACGGACTGAAGATCACCCTGCCGGATGGTGAAGAGCATGCACCGCCGATCGAGGCGGTGCACCTGTGCGACTTCGCCAGCCATCGCCGCACCTACGAGACCTACGATCTCGCGCTGATCATGATGAAGTCGCAGGATGCGCGCTGGATGGCCGAGTTCGTACGGCCCCACCTCGCGCCCGACGCGGTCGTGGTCGGCCTGATGAACGGCATGAACGACGAGGCGATCGCCTCGGTGGTCGGGCGGGAACGCACGGTCGGCGCCTGCATCGAACTCGCGGCCGAACTGTTCGTCCCGGGCGAGACCCGGCGCAAGACCTCGCGCACCCGTACCTGGTTCGCGCTGGGCGAACTCGACGGCCGCATGACGCCGCGGCTGGAGATGCTGCGCGACCTGCTCTCTTGCACCGCCCAGGTCACCACCACCGCCAGCATCCGCGACGCGAAGTGGACCAAGCTCGTCACCAACTCGATGGTGCTCTCGCCCTTCGCGATGCTCGGCGTGCAGTCCTACGAGGCGACCCAGGATCCGCAGATCTTCGACCTGATCCGCCGTATCGGCTGCGAGACCATCGCCGTCGGCCAGGCGCATGGCTTCCGGCTGCAGCCCATCTTCGGCCTGACCGAAGCCGAGTTCGGCGGCTCGCCGGAGGCGATCGTCGAGAAGCTGGTGACCACGCTGGTCGGGCACATCGGCAAGAACTCGCGCAACACCGCGTTCCAGGACCTGCTGAAGAAGCGGCGTAGCGAGACCGACTACATCAACGGGCTGGTGGTGTCGCTCGGGCGCGAGGCAGGGATCCCGACGCCCGGCAACAGCGCGGTGTGCGACATCGTGCACCGGATCGAACGCGGCGAACTCGGCCCGTCGGTCGAGAACATGGGGCTGGTCGACTTCGACGGGCAGGGCTGATCCTGCCCTGACCCTGCAACGCCGCCCGCAGCGGGCGGCGGCGGGCGTTACAGGTTGCCGATCCCGGCCTCGGCGATCACCCGCTTCCACTTCGCAACCTCGACCGCGAAGTACTTGCGGAACGCGTCGATGCTGCCGCCCAGCGGCTCGAAGCCGTTGCCGGCGAACTGCTGCAGCATCTCCGGATGACGGATCGCCTCGTTCGCCGCGACATTGATCCGCTCCTGGATCGGCCGCGGCGTCTTCGCCGGCGCTAGCAATCCGTACCAGCCGGAGAACTCGTAGCCCGGCACGCCGGCCTCGGCGATCGTGGGGATCTCCGGTGCCAGTGAAGACCGGGTCGCACTGCTGACCCCGAGTGCACGGACCTTGCCGCTGCGTACATGGGGCAGCGCGGTCGAGATGCCGACCAGTGCCACGTTCACTTCGCCCGACAGCAGCGCCGCCATCGAAGGCCCGGTGCCCTTGTATGGCACGTGCACCATGCGGATGCCGGACGCGTTGGCGAGCAGTTCGGTGCCCATGTGCGAGGCACCGCCTGCGCCGCCGGATCCGAAGGTCAGCTGCCCGGGCTTCGCCTTCGCCTGGGCGAGCAAGTCGGCAAGCTTCGCGATCTGTGCCGATGGATGCGCGGCAAGCAACGACGGCTGGCTCGCGACCAGCGCGACCGGCGCCAGGTCGCGTACGACGTCGAAGGGGGCGTTGCGGTTGAGCGTTCCGACATAGGACACGCCGACGCTCTGCATAAGCAGCGTCTGGCCATCGGGGTTCGCGCGCACGACCAGCTCGGTGGCGATCAGTCCACCGCTGCCGGCGCGATTGTCGACCACCACCTGCTGCTTCCAGGTGTCGGCGAGGCGCTGTGCCAGCAGGCGGCCGAGGATGTCGATGCCGCCGCCGGGGGCGGACGCGGCGATCAGCCGCACCGGCCGTACCGGATAGGACTGCGCCTCTGCCGCGGGTGCTTCGGCTGCGGCCGCGCTGCCGCAGGCAGCGGCGATCGCGATCGCGACGACCGCGCATGGCAGCCCGCGCACGGCGCCGGGTGCGTCTGCGCGCAGACGGTTGCGTGTGGACGGTGCGGGGACCGTATCGAATCTGGATTCCAGGTGCTTCACTGCAGGCTCCTCCGGTTGCCGCTTCGGCTGCGCCTGGCTGGCTGCATGTCGCGAAGCCCGCGGAGTGTGCCTCGCGGCATCGGGCACTGCAACCGCCCGCGCCGGATCAATCCTTGCCGGTTCTTGCGCGCCGCGGCGGCAGGAACAGGTCGCGCTCTTGCGGCTCGCGCAGCGGCACCATCACGAACGCCTGCAGCCCCTGTGCACGCAGCGTGGCCGCGACCAGGTGCAGGTGGACATGGAAGTTGTTGCGGCCGAGTTCGCTCCGGGTGGCGGCGATGAACGGTGGAATCAGCGGCGAGGCGGTCCGGAACAGGAACACCGCGGTGTTGGTGCGGTCGTGCACTCGCTCGGCAGCCAGCAGCGTGTAGATCCCTTCCCGTGCGGCGGCAGCGGCAGGCCGTCCATCGATGAAGCGCAGTGCGAAGGTGAACTCGCGTCCTGGCCGCTCGCCAGGCGTCTGCTCGCGCTGGCTGTCTGGCGGCTCGGCGTCGATCAGCACCCGCCGCGGTCTCATCGGGTCGTCGCCGAAGCGGCGGTACACCGCAAGCGGGGTTGCGCCGCGCAGCGCTTCGCTCGCATCGCGCGCGACCCTGCCGCTGGCGTCGACGACCACGATGCGTGCCTGCGCCGGCAGCGGTCGCAGCAGCAGGCCGACGCCGGAGACCGCATCCGCGGCGTACTGCAGTGCCAGGAAGCCCAGGCCCATGCAAAGCGCGGCCGTGCGCAGCACCGTGCCGATCTGTTCGCGGAAGGCCCAGCACAGCAGCCCCAGCGCATAGAGCGTGAGCAAGCCGGCCAGGCCGCCCGGGGTGCCGCTCGATTCCCCGCTTGAAAGTGCTGCCCATGCTGCGGCATGCACGGCCAGCACGGCGAGCGCAGCCAGCCAGTGGCTGCGGACCAGGGATCGCAGGTGTGCGGTGTCGCGCGCGCAAGCCAGCAGGGCCAGCATCAGCAGCGACGGCGCGAGCTGCAAGGACAGCGCACCGCCGTCGACCACCGCCTGCAGCGCGTCGAGCGCAGCCAGCATGAACAGGCCGATGGCGACCGGATGCCAGTCATGCCGGCGCGCGATGGCGGGGGCTGCGGCCAGCGCGGCGCCGAGCGCTGCGACCCACAGCAGACCGATCGTCCAGCGTTCGACCGCCGGCACCTGCGCGAGCAGCGGCGTTCCCCCATCGCGCGCATCGCCCGTGGCTGCGTGGAACGCGTCCCCGGCCGCAGCCGGCAGCGCCTGCAGCAGCGTCGACAGCGCGCTGCGGCCCAGGTCGGCGTGCAGCAGGCTGTTGAACAGGTAAGCGTCGCCCGACCAGTGGTAGCTGCCCAGTTGCCAGGGCAGTTCCAGCCGCTCCTGGTAGCCGAGCAGGGCCAGCAGGCCGACGCCGTGGGCGAACACGACCGAGGCCAGCAGCAGGTACGCGGCGTCGGGGCGATCCAGCCAGGCCGCGCTGGAGCGCCGGGCAAGCGCCAGACTGGCCAGCATCGCTGCGGCTGCGCCGGCGAGGAACAGCGCGCCGCCATCCCGGCCGTCCGGCAGGAGTGGACCCAGCAGCCAATGGGACGCCAGGCGCGCGAGGTCCGACATCCGGATGGCGATCGCCAGCAGCAGGCACGCCGCCGCGGCCACCCATAGCCTGGCAGGCGATCCAGCCGTTCCCGGCTTCACAACGAGGGGCTGGCCGACCAAGGGATCGTGTGCGGGTCCGTGGGTGATCTGGTTGATTCAGACGTGGGCCGGGGTGTACTGCGCCCGTTCGGCTTGCGCGAGCATACCGGCCCTGTGCCCGGCCTGGCCAATGCATGCTTCAGTGAGCGGCCCTTGCTGCCGATATGGATACATCGTCTGTGGCCGACTTGCCATGCCCCCTCGGAGCCGTTTAGCTTGGGTTCCGGGGAGGCGGTTGGTATCATCGGCCAGGACACTGAAGAAACGGGGATTCCACCATGACGACCGCGATTGCAGCAGACGCCGGGATCAGGACTGCCGCACCGGCACGCCAGCGGTTGCGCGATGTGGCTGCAGCCGTCTCGGTGGCAGGCTGCGCGGCCTTCCTGATGACGGCCGGCGTCCCCGCCCTGGCCCAGTCATCGTCTGGCACCGGTTGGTACACCGGTTTCGGCATGGGTCAGTCCCGCTTGGGCTTCAAGACCGGCGATTTCGCCATCGGCCCGGCCGGCACCGCCACCGCGTTCGACGAAAGCGATACCGCGTACAAGTTCTTCGCGGGCTACCGGCTGCTGCCGTGGCTGGCGGTCGAAGGCGGCTACGACAACCTGGGTCGCAATTCGGTCTCCTACACCGGTGTGGGCGGTACTGCGAAACTCGAATACAAGGTCGATGCGGTGAAGCTGGCCGGCGTCGGATCGATCCCGTTCGGCAACACCGGCTTCTCGGCCTTCGGCAAGGTCGGTTTCGGCTACGCCCGGGTGCGCGAGAACAGCAGCAACTTCCCGGCGGTCGTGGGCCGCGGTGAGGTGTCCGACCGCGAATGGAAGATTTCCCCGGTAGTTGGCGCCGGCCTTCAGTACCAGTTGCCGCGCGGTCTGGCATTGCGCGCCGAGTACGAGCACTACAACGAAGTCGGCGACTCGCCGCTGCCGTCCGGACGCGCCCGCGCCGGCCTGTGGTCGCTGTCCCTGATGTACCTGTTCTAGGCCAGGGTCAGCGCAGCAGCAGCGCGCCGCCGGAGGCCACCAGCAGGATCGCGACGATGCGGCGGAAGCCGGACGGGGTCGCGCGTGCATGCATCCGTGCCCCGATGCCCAGCCCGAGCAGTGCACAGGGCAGGGCGAGCGCGGCCAGCAACAGCGTGCCGCGGTCGAAATGGCCTAGCGTCAGGTAGCCGAGTCCGCGCAGGCTGCCGAGCACGACCAGCACCGCCGACATCGACGCCCGGAACGCGTGCTTGTCGAGCTTCAGCCATTCCAGATAGACGCCGTACACCGGCCCCGCCAGTCCGCCGAAGGTCGTGCCCACGATCGCCGCGAATGTCGCCAGTGGCGGTACGACCAGCCAGCGTGGCAGCCGCGGACCGGTCGATGTCCGATCGCCCTTGAACAGCGACCACAGGCCGAAACCGGCAACGAAGACGCCAAGCGCGGTGACGAGCGCATCGTCTCCGAGCCGCTCGAACAGGTACAGGCCCACCGCCACGCCGCCCAGGCTCCAGGGCAGCAGCGGCCGCAGGTCGCGCCAGGCAATCCGGTCGCGGTGGCGCACCGCGATGCCGATCGACGACAGCACCGCGATCAGCGTGACCACCGGTACCACCAGGCTCAGCGGCAGGAACAGCGCGAGCGCCGGGATCAGGATCGCGCCGAAGCCGGCCAGGTTGCGGATCGCGAAGCCGGCCGTGAAGATCAGTGCTGCCCAGGCCAGCTGGAAGGCGCTCAGGCCGTCCATGAGGTCAATGGTCGCGTTCCTTCGGCTGGCCTTTCACCCGCACGATGCGCACCACCTCGGGGATCAGCCGCAGTCGCTTCATGATCTGCGCCAGGTGGAAGCGGTTGGTCACCTGCAGCGTGAAGTTCATCGTCGAGTAGGCACTCGAGTCGGACTGTTCGACGCTCACGTTGTCGATGTTCGAGCCGGCTTCCGCGATGCCGCCGGCCACCCGGGCCAGCACGCCGCGTTCGTTCGCCACCGACAGCCGGATGTTCACCAGGAAGTGGCGCCGGGTCTTGTCGTCCCACTGCACGTCGACCCAGCGGTCGGATTCGTGCCGGCTCTTGCGGATGACCGGGCAGTCCTGCGTGTGGATCACGATGCCCTGGCCCTTGCTGACCAGGCCGATCACCGGATCGCCCGGGATCGGGTTGCAGCAGCGCGCGAGCTGCGCCCCCATGCCCTCGGTGCCGCGGATCAGGATGGTGCCCGGCATCTGCTGCTCGGACGGGGCGCTGCCGGCGCGCTGCAGGAGGCTCGCCGCGACCACCGCCGCCAGCCGCTTGCCCAGGCCGATGTCGGCATGGAGTTCGGCCCGGCTCTTCGCGCCGGACTCGCGCAGGAATTTCTCCCAGCTGTCGGCATCGATCTCCGCCGGGTTGCCCTTGAGCGTCGCCAGCGCCTGGTTCAGCAGGCGCTCGCCCAGGTGCACCGACTCCTCGAGTTGCATGGTCTTCAGGTAGTGGCGGATCTGCGAGCGTGCGCGTGCGGTGGCCACGAAGTTCAGCCACGCCGGGTTCGGTCGTGCCTTCACCGCGGTGATGATGTCCAGCCGGTCGCCGTTCTTCAGCTCGGTGCGCAGGGGCATCAGCTCGTCGTTGATCTTCACCGCGATCGCCCGGTTGCCGATGTCGGTGTGCACGAAGTAGGCGAAGTCGACCGCGGTCGCGCCGCGCGGCAGCGCCATGATCTTGCCCTTCGGCGTGAACACGTAGACCTCGTCCGGGAACAGGTCGACCTTCAGGTGTTCCAGGAACTCGACCGCGGTGCCCGAGGTCGTCTGCAGCTCCAGCAGGCTCTGCAGCCACTGGTGGGTCTTCTGGTGCAACTCGTTCAGGTCGGCGTCCGAGGTCTTGTACAGCCAGTGCGAGGCGACCCCGGCCTCGGCGATCTTGTGCATCTCGCGGGTCCGGATCTGCACTTCCAGCGGCATGCCGAACGGCCCGAACAGCGTGGTGTGCAGCGACTGGTAGCCGTTGGCCTTGGGGATCGCGATGTAGTCCTTGAACTTTCCCGGGAAGGGCTTGTACAGCCCGTGCAGCACGCCCAGCGCCAGGTAGCAGGACGGCACGTCCTTCACGATCACACGGAAGCCATAGATGTCCTGTACCTGCGCGAACGACAGCTGCTTCTCGAGCATCTTGTTGTAGATCGAGTACAGGTGCTTCTCGCGCCCGGTGACCGAGGGTTCGATGCCGCCTTCCTTCAGGCGCGCGAGGATCGCGTCGAGGACCTTGCCGACCACCTCGCGCCGGTTGCCGCGCGAGGTCTTCAAGGCCTTGGCGAGTACCCGGTAGCGTGTCGGGTGCAGGTAGCGGAAGGACAGGTCTTCCAGTTCCTGGTAGATGCTGTTCAGGCCGAGCCGGTTGGCGATCGGCGCGTAGATGTCGAGCGTCTCGCGCGCGATGCGCTTCTTGCGCAACGGATCCATCACCTGCATCGTGCGCATGTTGTGCAGGCGGTCGGCGAGCTTGATCAGGATCACGCGCACGTCGCGCGCCATCGCCAGCAGCATCTTCCGGAAGTTCTCGGCCTGGAAGTCTTCCTTGGTCTGGAACTCGATCGCGTCGATCTTCGAAACGCCGTCGACCAGTTCGGCGACCGGCTTGCCGAACGATTCCGCGATCTCTTCCTTGGTGACCGCGGTGTCTTCCATCACGTCATGCAGCAGCGCCGCGGTCAGCGCCTGCGGATCGAGGTGCCACTGGGCGAGGATCTTCGCCACCGCCAGCGGATGCGAGATGTAGGGCTCTCCACTCTTGCGGAACTGGCCGTGGTGCGCGGCTTCGCTGAACGCGTAGGCGCGCTGCAGCCTCGATACGTCGTCTGCCTTGAGGTAGGACGTAAGGTCCTTGAACAGCAGTTCGGCTTCGACCATCAGCGCTTCAGCCCGGGTGGGTGGTTCGGCCGTCCATGTTTCGACCGCTCGAGCCTACCAGAAAGCACAACGCCGCCCGGGGCCTTCGGCTCGGGGCGGCGCTGTCCATCGCGATCCTCGATTGCGGATCGCACGGGAGCAGGCGGGCGCGCGGCGCCCTGCATGGCTCAGGCGTTCGGCGCGCGGTGGATGATGTCCAGGCCGATCTTGCCCGTGGCGATCTCGCGCAGCGCGATCACCGTCGGCTTGTCCTTGTTCGCCTCGACCAGCGGGGTGGCGCCCATCGTCAACTGACGCGCGCGATAGGTGGCGGCGAGGGTCAGTTCGAACCGGTTGGTGACCTGCTTGAGGGCGTCGTCTACGGTGATACGGGCCATGTCGAAATCTCCGGCTGCCTGGCGTGCGGGGCACGCCGGGAGGGTTCATCTGAGCGCGTCGGTCAGCGCCTGATGGCGTGCGAGTTGCGCGGGACGCTTCAGGCGGTGCGCGATCACGATGCTCTGCAGTTCACGCGCAGCGGTAGCGAATACCGAGTTCACTATAACATAGTCGAATTCGGCGACATGGGCGATCTCGGCCCGTGCAGCCTGCACCCGGCGCGCGATCACTTCCTCGCTGTCCTGCCCCCGGCCGCGCAGGCGCGATTCCAGTGCCTCGATGGAGGGCGGCAGGATGAACACGCTGACGGCGAGCGGATACAGGCGGCGCACCTGCTGCGCGCCCTGCCAGTCGATCTCGAGCACGATGTCGTCGCCGGCGGCCAGCGCATCGAGCACCCAGGTGCGGCCGGTGCCGTAGCAGTTGCCGTGCACCCGGGCGTGTTCGAGCAGGTCGTCCGCCTCGATCATCCGCTCGAACTCGGGCATCGCGACGAAATGGTAGTCGTGGCCGTCCGCCTCGCCGGGGCGAGGTGCACGCGTGGTGTACGAGACCGACTTGCGCACCGCCGGGTCGGCGGCGAGCAGGGCATTGACCAGCGAGGTCTTGCCTGCGCCCGAGGGCGCGCTGACGACAAACAGGCAGCCGCTCATTTATTCGACATTCTGGATCTGCTCGCGCATCTGCTCGATCAGTACCTTGAGCTCGATGGCGGCCTGGGTGGTGCTGGTGTCGACCGACTTCGACCCCAGCGTGTTGGATTCGCGGTTGAACTCCTGCATCAGGAAGTCGAGCCGCTTGCCCATCGCCCCGCCGCGCGCCAGCGTGCGCCGCAGTTCATCTACATGGGCCGACAGCCGCGACAGCTCTTCCTCGACGTCGATCTTCGATGCGTAGAGCACCAGTTCCTGGGCGAGCCGCTCCGGGTCGGCCGCGATCCCGGCGTCGGCCAGCCTCGCCAGCAGCTTCTCGCGCTGGGCGGCGAGCAGGGCCGGGATGCGCGGCTTGACGTCGGTGACGATGGCAGCCACGCCGTCGGCGCGCTCGAGAATGAAGGTGCGCAGCTTGTCGCCCTCGCGCTCGCGCGAGGCATTGAACTGCGCCAGCGCCTCGGTGCACAGCGCCAGGACCACTTCGCGCAGGGCATCGCCGGCGAGCGCCTGGGTGACCAGCACGCCCGGCCAGCGCAGGATCTCGGCCACGCCCAGGGCCGGCGCACCGGGTGCCGCGGTGCGCACCGCAGTGGCCAGTTCCAGCAGGTTCGCCAGCGCCGCCGGATCGAGCGAGCCCTGCGTGCCGCCAGTGCCCGCGGCGTTGATCGACACCCGGCACTCGACCTTGCCGCGGCCGACCTTCGAGGCGATCATCTCGCGCATCGGCTGCTCGAACGGGCGCAGTTCCTCGGGCATGCGGAACTGCAGGTCGAGGAAGCGGTTGTTCACCGCGCGCAGCTCCATCGTGAACACGCCCTGGGGCAGTTCGCGCGTGGCCACCGCGTAGCCGGTCATGCTGCTGATCTTGCCTGCCATTGTGCCTGCCTGTAGTACGTATGGTGCGTATGGTACGTGTGGTACGTGCGGTGCCCGAGGCGGGGGTTGTAAGCGTGGGCGCCAGCGCAGACAATCCGCGCCTCGCATTGACGATAGCACAGCGCCCAGCCCAGATGACCCAGCCCGCCAGTCCCGCCGTCGCCTCCAGCGCCGCCACCGCCGCCACCGCACGCCCCAGCGGGCGTGCGCCTTCCGCCCTGCGTCGGGTGACCCTCGAGCGCGGGTTCACCCGCCATGCCGAAGGTTCGGTGCTGGTCACCGCCGGCGACACCCGAGTGATCTGCACCGCCAGCATCGAGGAAGGGGTGCCGGGTTTCCTGCGCGGCAAGGGCCAGGGCTGGATGACTGCCGAGTACGGCATGCTGCCGCGCTCCACCCATACGCGCATGGCGCGCGAGGCCGCGCGCGGCAAGCAGTCCGGCCGCACCCAGGAGATCCAGCGGTTGATCGGCCGTTCGCTGCGCGCCGCGGTCGATCTCACCGCGCTGGGCGAGCGCACGCTGCAGATCGACTGCGACGTCATCCAGGCCGATGGCGGCACCCGCACCGCCAGCATCACCGGTGCGTTCGTGGCCGTGCACGATGCGCTTTCCGGGCTGGTACGCCGGGGATTGATCCCGGCGCTGCCGATCCGCGACCATGTCGCAGCGGTATCGGTTGGCGTCTGGCGCGGTACCCCGGTGCTCGACCTCGACTATGCGGAAGATTCCGACTGCGACACCGACATGAACGTCGTGATGAACGGCAGCGGCCGCTTCATCGAGGTACAGGGCACGGCCGAGGGCGAGGCGTTCTCGCGCGCGGAGATGGACGCGCTGCTCGCGCTGGCGCAGAAGGGCATCTCGGAACTGGTCGCGCTGCAGGAACAGGCGTTGGCGACCGGCGTGGCTGGCAGGCAGGCCTGACATGGCGCGCACCCGCCTGGTGATCGCCAGCGGCAATGCCGGCAAGCTGCGCGAGATCGACCACATCCTCGCCCCGCTCGCGTTCGAGGTGATCCCGCAGGGGACGCTTGGCGTGGGCGATGCGCCGGAGCCCCACTGCACGTTCATCGAGAACGCGTTGGCCAAGGCACGGCATGCGTCGGCCGCGACCGGGCTGCCGGCCCTGGCCGACGACTCGGGCATCTGCGTCACGGCGCTGGGCGGTGCCCCGGGCGTGCATTCCGCGCGCTATGCGGGCGAGCCGAAATCGGATGCGCGCAACAACGAGAAACTGATCGCCGCGCTCGACGGCGTCGCCGATCGGCGCGCACACTACTACTGCGTGATCGTGGTGGTGCGCTCGGCCGACGACCCCCAGCCGCTGATCGGCGAAGGCCTCTGGGCGGGCGAAGTGGCCCATGCCGCCGCCGGCGAGGGCGGCTTCGGCTACGATCCGTGGTTCCTGATCCCTTCGACCGGCCTTACCGTGGCACAGATGCCGGCGGAGCAGAAGAACCGGATCAGCCACCGTGCGCTGGCGCTGGCGAGCATCGCCGACAAGCTGCGCTCGGATTTCTGAAAATCCGCCGGTACACCGGTGGCGGGACTCTCCGCGTGGCGCTGCCCGCGGGTCCCCCTGTGAGGATGCCTGTCGATGGCGACTGAGATCACCAACATGGCCGTGTTCTGCGATTTCGAGAACGTGGCCCTCGGCGTACGCGACGCCAACTATTCGAAGTTCGACATCGACAAGGTGCTCGAGCGATTGCTGCTCAAGGGCAATATCGTCGTGCGCAAGGCCTACTGCGACTGGGACCGCTACAAGCAGTTCAAGCGCTCGATGCATGAGGCCTCGTTCGAACTGATCGAGATCCCGCACGTGCGCCAGTCCGGCAAGAACTCCGCCGACATCCGCATGGTCGTCGATGCGCTGGACCTCTGCTACACCAAGGCCCACCTCGATACCTTCGTGCTGCTCACCGGCGACTCCGACTTCTCGCCGCTGGTGGCCAAGCTGCGCGAGAACGCGAAGACGGTGATCGGCGTCGGCGTGAAGCAGTCGACCTCCGACCTGCTGATCAACATCTGCGACGAGTTCATCTACTACGACGACCTGGTGCGCGAGCAGCCGGCGGGCCGCGGCGGCATGCCGCGCGGACGTTCCGGCTCGTCGCGCCGTCCTGCTTCGTCACGGTCGGATGGCAGCGGCCATGCAGTGCAGCCGATGGTCGGCCCGCCGCTGCCGCTGCATGAATCGCTGCGCGGCTCGTCGCGGGGCGGGCCGCGCGGCCGCAGCGCCGAAGCGGTGGCCGATGCCGCTGCAGAGGCGACCGATGGCGTACTGTCCGCCGGACCGGTCGTCGATCCGGTCGTCGATCCGGCCGCGCAGCAGGCCGCCCTGGATGCTGCCCCGGACGCTGCACCGGCCGACGTCACCGTCGCCGATGGCGTGGTCCCGGCAGCCGAAGCCGGGGAGGGCGCGGCACCCGCACCGCGCGGACGTGCGCGTGCCAAGAGCACCCGGGCGCGGGGTGGATCGCGTCGCGGTGCCGCGGCGGCTGCAGCAGAGGCCGCAGGCGCTGCGGACGCAACCGACGAGGCCGTGCAGGAGGCCGCCGCGGTGCCGGCGCCGGCGGTACCCGACGCACCGGTAGCAGAGGTTGCAGGCGAAGCAACACCGGCCGATGCGGCGGCACCGGCCACCAAAGGCCGGACCCGGCGCCCGCGTGCAGGCAGCAAGGCGGCACTCGCGGAGGCCGCACGGCTGGCGGAAGCCGAGGCCGAGGCGCTCGCCCGGGCGGCCGCCGAGGCGGCGGCTGCCGACGCCGCTGCCGCCGAGGCACGCCTGGCCGCCAGGCCTGGCACCAACCCGGCGGCGATCCATCCCGCCGATCCGGTCGGCAACGACGGCTCGGACAAGGCGCAGCAGGCGATCGACCTGGTGCTCGCCACCGTGGAGGCGCTGGTCGCCGAACGCGGCGAGGAAGAGCGCATCTGGGGCTCG
>CANGYF010000011.1 GCA_947458265.1 Betaproteobacteria bacterium | reverse complement strand
CGCCGTAGCACGCGGTTCAACGGCACCCCGAGCACCATCAGCGCATGCGAGGCCAGCATCAGGCTGCCCTCCATGATCTCGGCCACGACCTCGGCGGCCCCGGCGGCCTTCAGGCGATCGATGTCGGTGTCGTCGACGGTGCGCACGATGACCGGCAGCTCCGGACGCAGTTCGTGCACCACCTCGAGGATACGCAGCGCCGAGTGCACGTCGGCATAGCTGATTACCAGTGCCCGTGCGCGGGCGAGCCCGGCCGCCTGCAGCACCTCGCGCCGCGCGGCGTCACCGAACACCACATGCTCGCCGGCAGCCGCCGCCTCACGTACCCTGACCGGATCGAGGTCCAGCGCGAAGAAGGGCACCTGCTCGGCCTCGAGCAGCCGCGCGAGGTTCTGCCCGCTGCGGCCATAGCCGCAGATGATCACATGGCGATCGGCGACCATGGTCTGCGAGGCGATCTGCGTGAGCTGCATCGCCCGGATCATCCAGTCGGACCCGCGCCAGCGCCGCACGAGTTGCTCGCTGTGTTCGATGATGAACGGGGCTGCGATCATCGACAGCACCATCGCCGCCAGCACCGGCTGCATCACCTCGGCCGAGAGCGTGCCCTGCCCGAGCGCCAGCGTCAGCAGCACGAACCCGAACTCGCCCGCCGGCGACAGCGCGAGGGCCACGCGCAGCGACACGCCGGAATCGGTGCCCGAGGCGGCCATCACGCCCAGCAGCACCAGCGCCTTGAGTGCCAGCATCGCCAGCAGCAGGCCGGTGACCAGCAGCAGGTTCTGGGCGATCCACGAGACATCGACCAGCATGCCCACGGTGATGAAGAACAGGCCAAGCAGGATGTCGCGGAACGGCTTGATGTCCTCCTCGACCTGGAAGCGGTACTCGGTCTCGGAGATCAGCACGCCGGCCACGAACGCACCCAGCGCCAGCGAAAGGCCGAGGCTCGAGGTGAAGTAGGCCAACCCGAGCGTGATCAGCAGCACGTTCAGCACGAACAGTTCGGGCGACTTCTGGCGCGCGACCAGGTGGAACCAGCGGCGCATCAGCGGCTGGCCGAGCTTGAGCAGCAGCGCGAGCGTGATCGCCACCTTCGCCAGCGCGAGCGCCAGGCTCGCCGGAAGGTCTGCGGCCGGGGCGGCCAGGGCGGGCACCAGCACCAGCATCGGCACCACGGCCAGGTCCTGGAACAGCAGCACGCCGATGATCCGGCGGCCGTGCTCGGAGTTGAGCTCGAGCCGCTCGGACAGGGTCTTGGCAAGGATGGCCGTCGACGACATCGACAGCGCACAGCCCAGCACCAGCGCCGCCTGCCAGCCGATCACTGTCCCTGAAAGCAACCCGAAGCCGATCGCGACGGCGGTTCCGGCCAGCAGCGTGAAGCCGACCTGTGCACCGCCCAGCCCGACCACCAGCCCGCGCATCGCGATCAGCCGCGGCAGGCTGAACTCCAGTCCGATGGTGAACATCAGGAACACGATGCCGAATTCGGCCAGGTGCGCCACCCCCTCCGAGTCGGGCACCCAGCCCATTGCGTTGGGGCCGACGGCGATGCCGACGATCAGGTAGCCGATCAGCGGCGGCAGCTTGATCGAGCGGCAGATCACGACCACCACGACGGCAGCCGCGAGCAGGGTCAGAACGAAGCGAAGGGTGCTGTCCATACGACTGCGGGGGCCGGGCGAGTGTGCCTCGATGGTACCATCGCCTCGAAATGAAACCGCCCGTCGTTCCCCTGGCAGCGACCTCCGTCGCCCCCCCGGTGCCATCGTCCACCGACGCAACACCGGCGCCCTTGTCCACCGCCGCGACCGCGGCGCCTTCCTCTGCCGGCACACCGGCCGGGCCGGTGCGTGCGTCCGCGAAGGCACTCGAACTGGCGTGCCGCGTGCTCGAGATCGAGGCGGCTGCGGTGGCCGCGCTGGTCACCCGGATCGACGACGGGTTCCTGCATGCACTGGACATCGTGCTTGCCTGCCGCGGCCGGGTGGTGGTCAGCGGCATCGGCAAGTCGGGCCACATCGCGCGCAAGATCGCCTCGACGATGGCCAGCACCGGCACGCCCGCCTTCTTCGTGCATCCGGCCGAAGCGATGCACGGCGACCTGGGCATGATCACCCGCGACGACGTGCTGGTGGCACTGTCCTATTCGGGCGAGACCGAGGAACTGCTGCGCATCGTGCCGGTCGCCAAGCGCCAGGGCGCGCGGCTGATCGTGATCACCGGCAATCCCCGCTCCGCACTGGCCCGCGAGGCCGATGCACTGCTCGATGCCAGCGTGGCGGAGGAAGCCTGTCCGCTCGGGCTCGCTCCCACGGCCAGCACCACCGCTGCCCTGGCCTTCGGCGACGCACTGGCGGTCGCCCTGCTCGATGCCCGCGGCTTCGGACCGGAGGATTTCGCCCGCTCCCATCCCGGCGGCAAGCTGGGCCTGCGGCTGCTCACCCATGTGTCCGACGTGATGCGAACCGGGGACGCACTGCCGCTGGTCGCCCCCTCGGCCACGCTGTCCGCGGTGATCGTCGAGATCAGCCGCAAGGGCATGGGGCTTGCGCTGGTGGTCGACGACGCACGAGGGCTGCTGGGCGTGTTCACCGACGGCGACCTGCGCCGCCTGATCGACCGTGTAGCCGACCTGCGCAGCATCACGGTCGACACCGTGATGAGCCGCACGCCGCGCTCGATCGGTGCACAGGCACTCGCGGTCGAAGGCGTCGCCCTGATGGAACAGCACCGCATCAACCAGTTGCCGGTGGTCGACGCCGACAACCGGGTGGTCGGCGCGCTCAACATGCACGACCTCTTCGCGGCAGGCGTGGTGTGAGCAGGCCGGCCCGGCAGGCTCCGCTCGCGGACCGCTGGAAACAGATCCGGCTGGCAGTGTTCGACGTCGACGGTGTGCTCACCGACGGCACGCTGGCGATCGCCGCTGCGCAGGGTGCAGCCACGGTCGAGACCAAGACCTTCCATGTGCTCGACGGCCATGGCATCAAGCAGATCGCACGCGCAGGCGTCGAAGTCGCGTGGATATCCGGACGCGACTCGCCGGTGGTGGCGGCGCGCGCGCGCGAGCTCGGGGTCACCCGCCTGCACCAGGGCGTCGGCGACAAGCTGCCAGTCCTGCAGGCGATCCTGGACGAACTGGCGATCGGCTTCGACCGGGTGCTGTGCATCGGCGACGACCTCGCCGACCTGCCGCTGATGCGCCGTTGCGCGATCGCCTTCACCGTGCCGCATGCGCCCGCTGCGGTGAAGCTGCAGGCCGACGCGGTGACCCGGCTGCCCGGTGGCGCCGGCGCGGTACGCGACCTGTGCGACCGCCTGCTGCACGGCATCGGCCGACACGACCTCCTCGACGAGCCGGACCGATGAGCGGCCGCTCGAACGAACGGGTGCCGGCGCCGCTGCCATGCTGAGCGACCGGCTGGCCCTTGCCTTCCCGGTGTTCGTCGTGCTGCTGCTGACGGCGCTGAGCTTCTGGCTCGAGGCCGTGGTCCAGAAAGCGAGCCCTCCGGACACGGTGCGGCGGCACGATCCCGACTTCATCGTCGACAACTTCGTCGCACGCCAGACTGGCGCCGATGGCCTGGTGCTGCACACGCTGCGCGCGCGGCGCATGACGCATTATCTGGACGACGACAGCAGCCACCTGGAAGAGCCCCGCCTGGCGCACTTCACGACGAAAGGACTGGAAGTCACGGCCCGGTCCGACAACGCGCGGCTGTCGAGCGATGGCGCGACCATCGAGCTGACCGGGAACGTCCGGCTGACCCGTGCCCCGGTGGCCAACCAGAGCGAGCTGGTGCTGCTGACCGAAAGCCTGGTCGTGACACCGGACAGGCACTTCGCCCGTACCGACCAGCCGGTGGTGATCCGGAACGCGACCTCCCGCACCGATGCGGTTGGCCTAGAATTCGACTACAACACGCGGCAGCTCGAGCTGCTGCGGGATGTACGCACGACCTGGCAGTCACCGTCGGCGCGTCGCTGATCCCGCCCCTCCCGAAACGTCTGTCCTCAGCCACCATGCCGCCAGCCCCGAAGCCGTACTCCCGCCTGTCCGGCGCCCGCCGGGTCGCCGGCGCTGCGCTGCTGGCGCTGCTGCCGTGGCTGCTGGTCCAGCCGGCATCCGCCGAGAAGGGCGACCGCGAGAAGCCGATCAACATCGAGGCCGACCGGGTACAGGTCGACGACGTCAAGCAGGAGAGTGTGTTCACCGGCAACGTGCAGATCACGCAGGGCACCCTGGTGATCCGCGGCGACCGGGTGGTCGTGCGCCAGGACAAGCAGGGCTTCAACTACGGCATCGCCTACGGCAGCCCGAAGGCGCAGGCCTATTTCCGCCAGAAACGCGACGGCGTGGACGAGTTCGTCGAGGGCTGGGCGGATCGCCTCGAATACGACGGTCGCAAGGAGATCGTCCAGTTCTTCACGCGTGCCCGGCTGCTGCGCGGCGCCGACGAGGTACGTGGCGACTACATGCTCTACGAGATGCAGACCGAGGTGTTCCGGGTGATCGGTGGCGGCAAGGGCGCGGCCACCGGCAACAACCCGGAGGGACGGGTAAGGGCCGTGATCCAGCCCAAGCCGAAGGAGGAGGAGAAGGGTGCTCCGGGAACCGCTGCCGACAAGCCGAAACCCCTGCCACCATCGGTCAAGATCAAGCCGTCGCCCACCATCGCCAACCCGCGTGACTGAGTGAGCATGATGCAAAGCCCCCTCCCGTCGGCCCGGACCGGCACGTGTCGCCGCCAGGCGCCCTGCGCCCGTGGCCTGCCGCGATGAGCGTACTGCGCGTCGACCGGCTGCAGAAGCGCTACCGCTCGAGGAAGGTCGTGAAGGAGGTCTCGCTGGAGGTGGGCAGCGGCGAGGTGATCGGCCTGCTAGGCCCGAACGGCGCCGGCAAGACCACCTGCTTCTACATGATCGTCGGCCTGGTGCCGGTCGACGCCGGCGAGATCCATATCGACGAGGAGCGACTGACCCGGCTGCCGATCCACCGGCGGGCACGGCTCGGACTGTCCTACCTGCCGCAGGAAGCCTCGATCTTCCGGCGCCTGTCGGTCGCGGACAACGTGCGCGCAGTGCTGCAGCTGCGCGACCTGTCCCCCGCCGACGTCGAGACCCGCCTGGCCGGACTGCTCGAGGAATTGCACATCTCGCACCTGGCCGGCAATCCATCGATGAGCCTGTCCGGCGGCGAACGACGGCGCTGCGAGATCGCCCGCGCGCTGGCGACCGAGCCGCGCTTCATCCTGCTCGACGAGCCGTTCGCGGGCGTGGACCCGATCGCGGTGATAGACATCCAGAAGATCATCGGCTTCCTGCGCGAGAAGGGCATCGGCGTGCTGATCACCGACCACAATGTGCGGGAAACGCTCGGCATCTGCGACCGCGCGTACATCATCAACGACGGCACCGTCCTGGCATCCGGGAAGCCGGAGGAAATCGTCTATAATGAAAACGTTCGGAAGGTCTACCTCGGGGAGCATTTCCGGCTGTAGTCCCGTCCAGGCCATGCTCCCGAGAATCCCCCGCCTCCACACAAGCATCCCTGCTGCTGCCTCGCGCGACAGGCGGAGGCTGCCCGATCGTCGGACGCGATGAAGAACGCCCTTCAACTCCGGCTCTCCCAGCACCTGACGCTGACGCCGCAACTGCAGCAGTCGATCAGGCTGCTGCAGTTGTCGACGATCGACCTGAACCAGGAGCTGGAGCGCTTCCTGCAGGACAACCCGCTCCTGGAGCGCGAGGACGACGGCGACCCGGCGCTCGAAGCGCTGCCGGCGGGCGCGCTGTCCGGGGAACAGCCCAGCCTCCCGGTGACCGAGCCCGAGCCGGAAGCCCGCAGCGACGACCGTCCGACCGACCAGGCCGCCGAGCACGGAGATGGCTTCGAATTCGACGGCCTGCCGGATTCCAGCTGGTCGTCGGACGAAGGCAGCTTCGGCGCACGCGACAGCGACGAGGACAGCGAATACTCGCAACAGGTGGCCAGCGCACCCACGCTGCGTGAGCACCTGCTCGGTCAGCTGTCTCTGACGCCGCTGCCCGAGCGCGACAAGGTCATCATCGAACTGCTGATCGAAGCGCTGGACGACGACGGCTACCTCGCACAGGACCTGTCCGAGATCGCGACCATCCTGCCGGAGGAGGCCGCGGTCGAGATCGAGGAGCTCGAGATCGCGCTCAAGCACCTGCAGCATTTCGACCCGCTCGGCGTCGGCGCACGCACGCTCGGCGAATGCCTGGGGCTGCAGTTGCAGGCGATGCCGGAGTCGGTACCGTGCCGCACGGAAGCGATGATCGTGGTACGCGACCACCTGGACGCGCTGGCCGCGCGCGACTTCACCCGCCTGCGGCGCACGCTGCGCTGCGACGAGGACCGGCTGCGCGGTGTCCAGGAACTCATCGGCAAGCTGAATCCACGCCCTGGCGCGCCGTTCGCCGCGATCGACACACGCTACGTGATCCCGGATGTCGTGGTGAAGAAGACCAAGGGCATGTGGGTGTCCTCGCTCAACCCGGACGCGATGCCCAGGCTGCGCATCAACCGGATGTACGCCGAGATCCTGCGCCGCAACCGGGATTCCTCCCACAGCCAGCTGGCGAGCCAGTTGCAGGAAGCCAAGTGGCTGATCAAGAACGTCCAGCAGCGCTTCGAGACGATCCAGCGGGTATCGCAGGCGATCGTCGACCGGCAGCGCCAGTTCTTCGAGCATGGCGAGGTGGCGATGCGGCCGCTGGTGCTGCGCGAGATCGCCGAGGTGCTCGACCTGCACGAGTCCACCGTCTCCCGGGTGACCACGCAGAAATTCATGCTCACCCCGCGCGGCATCTTCGAGCTGAAGTATTTCTTCGGCAGCCACGTGTCCACGGAGAGCGGCGGATCCTGCTCCGCGACGGCCATCCGGGCACTGATCCGGCAACTGGTCGGCTCCGAAGACACCCGCAAACCGCTGTCGGACAGCCAGATCGCGGATATCCTAGGAAAGCAGGGGATCGTGGTGGCACGGCGCACCATCGCCAAGTACCGCGAATCCCTGCAGATCCTTCCGGTCAACCTGCGGAAGACGATCTGACGAAGCCTGCCGGTGCCGCCGGCATGTGCGAAAACAGACGCAAACACACGACAGGGAGAGCGCATGAACATCCAGATCACCGGACACCACGTTGAAGTCACCGCCGCCATCCGCGACTACGTGAACGGAAAGCTCGACCGCGTCACGCGCCACTTCGACCACGTGATCGACATCAACGTCATCCTGTCGATCGACAAGCTGAAGCAGAAGGTCGAGGCAACCGTCCACGTCCGTGGCAAGGACATCTTCGCGGAAAGCGAAGACCAGAACATGTACGCTGCGATCGACAGCCTGGTCGACAAGCTCGACCGGGCGGTCATCCGCCACAAGGAGAAGCAGCAGGACCGGCGCAGCGCAGCGCCCGCCCCCGCCGCCGACGCAGACGAGTAGCCCCCCGGGCGGGCCAGGTGCCCGCCCTTACTACATCAAGCCAACCGCAGCATGCCCGCCGAAACCAACCTGATAGCAGCCCTGCTGCCCGCAACCAACGTCCTCGTCGACGCCGACCTGGGCAGCAAGAAGCGGGTCTTCGAGCAGGTCGGACTGCTGGTCGAGAACCACCACCGGGTGGCCCGCAGCGCCGTGTTCGACAGCCTGTTCGCACGCGAGCGCCTCGGATCCACCGGCCTGGGACAGGGCGTCGCGATCCCGCATGGCCGGATCAAGGGCCTGCGCGATGCCATCGGCGTGTTCGTCCGCACGCGCAGCCCGATTCCGTTCGATGCACCCGACGGCCAGCCGGTATCGCTGGTGTTCGCGCTCCTGGTGCCCGAGCGTGCCACCGACCTCCACCTCGACATCCTGGCCCAGCTGGCCCAGGTGTTCAGCGATCGCACGATGCGCGACCGGCTTGCCGCCGCCGAGTCCGCGCCCGCCGCCCACGAACTCTTCACCCACTGGTCTCCCAATGCCACGGGTCAGCGCGACTCAACTGTTTGAGGATACCCGGGGCAAGCTGCAGCTCGCCTGGGCCGGCGGGAGTGCATCGCCCGGAAACTGGCTGGACAGCCAGCGCATCAACGCCTCGGCACAGGGGCTGATCGGGCACCTCAACGTGATCCATCCGAACTGGATCCAGGTGCTGTCCCCGACCGAGATCCGCCACCTGGACGAACTCGGCCCCGAGGGCACCGCGCAGGTGATCGACAAGCTGCGCTCGAGCAGCCTCGCCTGCGTGATCGTCTCCGACAGCCAGCCGGTACCGCCGCAGGTGCTGGCGCTGGCGGAGTCATTGCCGGTGCCGCTGCTGTCGACGCCGCTCAGCAGCATCCAGGTGATGTGGATACTGCGCCCCTACCTCGCGCGGGCACTGGCCGAGTTCACCGAGATGCACGGCGTGCTGCTCGACGTGCTCGACGTCGGGGTGATGATCACCGGCCAGAGCGGCGTGGGCAAGAGCGAGCTCGCGCTGGAACTGATCAGCCGGGGCCACGGGCTCATCGCCGACGACGTGGTTGAGCTGTACCGCATCGCACCGAACATCATCGAGGGCCGCTGTCCGCCGCTGCTCAAGGATTTCCTCGAGGTGCGCGGGCTGGGCATGCTCAGTATCCGCACGATCTTCGGCGAGACCGCGATCCGCATCAAGAAGAACCTGAAGCTGATCGTCGAGCTGCAGCGCGCGACCGCGGAGCAGATGGCGGTTCTCGACCGGCTGCCGCTGCGCCCGGAGAACGCGAACGTGCTCGGCGTACCAGTGCGCAAGGTCATCCTGCCGGTGGCCGCCGGGCGCAACCTCGCCGTGTTGACCGAGGCGGCGGTACGCAACTTCGTGCTCGAACTGCGTGGCTTCGACAGCACGAAGGAATTCATGCGCCGGCAGGAGTCTCTGATGGCCGGCCCGGACGGTGCCGATTGAAGCCCCGGTGCAACGCGCAACGCAGGCTGCGTCCGCCATGCAGATCACGCTGATCACCGGCCTGTCCGGGTCGGGCAAGAGCATCGCGCTGCACGTGCTCGAGGATCACGGGCTCTACTGCGTGGACAACCTGCCGGTGAGCGTGCTGGCGCCGCTGGTGGCCGACCTGCAGTCGCAGGGGCAGCAGCGCGTGGCGATCGGCATCGACGTGCGCAGCGGCGACACGCTCGCATCCCTCCCGGCCGAGGTCGCACGACTGAGGGGCACCGGCCACGACGTGCGCGTGATGTACCTCGAAGCGAACGACGACACGCTGGTGATGCGCTTCTCCGAAACCCGGCGACGGCATCCGCTGTCAGACGGCTCGCTCACGCTCGAGGAGTGCCTGAAGCGCGAACGCGAGATCCTGGAGAGCGTCGGCGAACTCGGGCACCGCATCGACACCTCGCGCCTGTCGGCCAACGCGCTGCGCCTGCGAGTGCTCGAAGTGATCGGCATCGACCGCTCGCAGCTCACCCTGCTGTTCGAATCGTTCGCATTCAAGCACGGGCTGCCGCGCGATGCAGACCTGGTGTTCGACGCGCGCTGCCTGCCCAACCCGCACTACGACCCGCGGCTGCGCCCGCTCAACGGCTGCGATCCCGAAGTGATCGCCTTCCTGAAGGCCGAGCCCGAGGTCGCCCGGATGCTCGCGCATATCCAGGGATTCGTGACGCAATGGCTACCCTCGTACGTAAGGGATAACCGCAGCTACCTGACGGTCGCGGTGGGCTGCACCGGAGGCCAGCATCGCTCGGTGTACCTGGTGGAGCAACTCGCCCGTGCCTTCGCCGATGGGGGGCGCGTAATCAAGCGGCACCGGGAATTGCCATGAGCAGCGTAGCCTGGCCGCAGTCGATGCAGCTGGCGGGCGTGCTGGCCCTGGTCGGCTGCCTGCTGCCGGCAACGCTGCACGCGCAGTCGATCCCGCTGCCCGGGGTACTGCCTTCGCCTGCCCGGTCTGATTCCGGCTGGGTCCGGATCAAGGCACCAGGCACGGACGAGCTCTGGTATGACAGGGAAAAGCTCGTGCTGTCCGGGGCCGATATCACCTACTGGCGCAGGGTCGACTTCGCGCTGCCACAACAGTTCCGGACGTTCCAGGTCGCCTCTGCGCTGTTCCGCGAGCAGATCAACTGCGACGACCATACGATGCGGGTGCATGCGCAGGTGTTCCGGGCCGCCGATGGCGCGATCCTCGACCAGGTGAACAACATGGTCGCCGACCCGGTGCCGATCGTCCCGGACACCGTCGGCGATGCGCTGTGGCGCGTGCTGTGCCCCCTCGTGGCCAGCCACCGGTCCGCCGAGGACAAGCTGAAGTCCGCACAGGAGCGGCTGGACAATCGCCGCCGGGAACTCGACAAGCTGAGAGTCGAGGTAGAAGAGCTGGAGGCGTCGTTGACGCGCCTGCGAACCGAGTCACGAGACCCGGCGCGTGATGCCGCGCGCGAGGGCGCGCGCGAACCGGCACGCGACACGCCACGCCAGCCAGGCAGACAGGGTCTTTGATGGAAATTCCGATCTTCCCGCTGGGTACCGTCCTGTTCCCCGGCGGCGTTCTGCCGCTGAAGATCTTCGAACAGCGCTACCTGGAGATGACGAAGGCCTGCCTGCGCGACGGCAGTCCGTTCGGCGTCTGCCTGATCCGCGAGGGCAAGGAGGTCGGTGCCACGGCCGTACCCTCGCCGATCGGCTGTATCGCCCGCATCCGCGAATGGGACATGCCGCAGCTGGGCATCTTCCTGCTGCTGGCGGAGGGAACCGACCGCTTCCGTCTGGTCGACACCCGCATCGATCGCTCGGGCCTGATGATCGGCGAGGTCGAGACGCTGCCGCTGCCGTCGGATGCACCGGTGCCGCCGGAATTCGACAGCTGCGTCTCGATGCTCAAGGTGATCATCGAGAAGATCGGCGAGGACAAGCTGCCCTCCCCGGCCCGCCATGACGATCCGGCATGGGTCGCATACCGGCTGGCCGAGTTCCTTCCGCTGGAATCGCCCGCGCGCCAGCGACTGCTCGAGATGGAAACCGCAGACCTCCTGATGGGCGTGGTCGCCAAGCTGCTGCGCCAGCAGGGCGTCGAGATCTAGGAGCGGTCCGGGTCCTGGTCCGAGTCCGAGTCCTGCAGCTGGCGCAGCGCGACCTGCGCGACCATGTAGGCAGATACCGGCGCCGTCACGAACAGCAGCAGCCCGACCAGGATCTCGTGCACGCTCAGTTCGTGCTGGGCCGTCCAGGTCGACAGCACCGAGGCCAGCAACACCAGCCCGACCCCCAGTGTGGTCGCCTTCGTCGGCGCATGCATGCGCTGGAAGACGTCGCGCAGGCGCAGCAGGCCGATCGACCCGACCAGCGTGAACAGCGCCCCGGCGACGATCATCACCGACGCCAGAAGCTCGATCAGGTAGTCGACCATCGCAGCACTCATTCCATCACGTCCCCGCGCAGCGCGAACTTCGCCAGCGCGACCGTACCGGCAAAGCCGATCAGCGCGATCAGCAGCGCGGACTCGAAGTACACCTGGTCGGCCTCGGCGATGCCGAGCAGGATGATCAGTGCGATCGCGTTCACGTACAGCGCATCGAGCGCGACGATGCGGTCGGGCAGCGTGGGCCCGCGCAGCACGCGTACCAGGACGAGCAGCATCGACAGGCAGACCAGCCCGATGCCGGTCAGGAGTGCGAGGTCG
This sequence comes from Betaproteobacteria bacterium, assembly GCA_947458265.1. Lineage (GTDB taxonomy): Bacteria > Pseudomonadota > Gammaproteobacteria > Burkholderiales > CAIKXV01 > CAIKXV01. The sequence goes on along the minus strand of CANGYF010000011.1, from coordinate 117,654 downwards.
AGCATGGGAATATCTCCGCCAGCGGTCGTTCGTAACGGGCCTTGATCGCCGCGACCACGGCCTGCGGGTCGGGCGCGTGCAGGCAGTGGATGGTCAGCGTACGGCGATCCGCGCTGAGGCCGGCCGACAGCGTGCCCGGCGTCATCGTGACGATGCCTGCGAGCACAGCCACTGCCAGCGGATCCTCCAGATCGACCGGCACCTCGATGAAGGTCGAGCGGATGCGCCCGGCCGGGCCGAGGATCAGCAGCGCGACCTGGATGTTCGAACGGACCACGTCGACCGACACCGCGACGGCGAGGGAAACCAGCCTGCGCAGCGCGTGCAGCCGCCAGCGGTGCCCCGGGCGGCTGGCGGCCGGAGGGTCTTCGGCACCGCACAGCGCGCCGGTGGCGAGCGGCAGCAGCCAGCCGAGCAGCAGGCCGAGCAGGACATGCGCCGGGTCGAGCGTGTTGTTGAGCAGCAGCCAGAACAAAGCCAGGCACAGCGACAGCAGGGGCGATGGCAGCAGCAGCCTGCGGCGGGAAGGCCGCAACGGGCTCATGTGCCGCTCCCGCCGGCGGCGCCGGGCGCGAGGCTGCCGGGCAGGCTGCGGGTAAGCAGCCGATCGGTACCCGGTCCGATCAGATCGGGCGGTCCGACGGAGTCGGGCCGGATGACCGCCTCGACATAGCCTGCCGGCTGCAGCAGTTGCGCGGCCGTGGCGTCCATGAACTGCTGTACCGGGCTCGCGCCCGCGGTCAGCAGCAGCAGCATCGCTGCAAGGAACCAGGACGGACCGGTCGACGCCCTGGGCAATCCGGCATCCGGTCCGGCATCGGCATGGATCGGTGCCTGCGGCATGCCCGCGGACCGCCAGAACAGCATGCTGCCGGAGCGGGCGAGTGCAACGACCACCAGCAGGCTGGAGGCGAAGATCGCCACCCAGGACGCTGCGGCCCAGGAACCGTCGATCGCGCCCTGCAGGATCCCGACCTTGGCGACGAAGCCACTGACCGGCGGCAGGCCTGCCACGCCGATGGCAGAGAACAGGAACAGCGGCGCCAGGTGCCAGGACAGCAGGCGCGGACCGGGCACCAGGTCGCTGCCGATCGCGCCGCGCTCGTGCGCGATCTCGCCTGCGAGCAGGAACAGCAACCCGACCACCAGCGTGGAATGCACCAGGTAGAACAGCGTGGCCGACAGTCCCTGCAGCGAGAACAGTCCGGCGCCGATCAGCATCGACCCGACCGAGACGACCACCAGGCAGGCGACCAGTTCGGCGAGGTTGCGGCAGGCCAGCGCCGCGATCGAGGCCATCGCCAGCGTGGCGATACCCACCGGCACCAGCCATTCGCCAGCGAGGTTGGCGACGAACCCTGCCTCTTCGCCGAATACCAGCGTGCAGGTACGCACGATCGCGTAGATGCCGACCTTGGTCATCATCGCGAACAGGCAGGCCACCGGCGGCGATGCGGCGGCATAGCCGTCGCGCAGCCAGAACCCCAGCGGCAGCACCGCAGCCTTCACCGCGAACACGACCAGCAGCAGCAGGCCCGCGCTGCGCAGCAGGGATGCGTCCTCCGCAGGCGCGGCCGAGACCTGCAGCGCGAGGTCGGCGAGGTTGAGCGTGCCGGTGATCCCGTACAGCAGGCTGACCGCCACCAGGAACAGGGCCGATGCCACGAGGTTGCACACGAGATAGTGCAGGGTCGCACGCTGGCGGCGCAGGCCGCCGCCATGCAGCATCAGTCCGTAGGAGGCGATCAGCAGCAGTTCGAAGAACACGAACAGGTTGAACAGATCGCCGGTCAGGAAGGCACCGTTGAGCCCCATCAGTTGCAACTGGAACAGGGCATGGAAATGGCGCCCGCGCGCATCCAGGCCGGACGTGGCAAACCATGCCGCCGCCAGCGCCAGCAGCGCGGTCAGCAGCAGCATCAATGCCGACAGCCGGTCCAGAACCAGCACGATGCCATAGGGTGCAGGCCAGTCGCCGACCGAATAGACGGCCGGCTGCCCGGTCGCCGACCAGCCAAGCAGGTAGAACGCGGCCACCAGCAGCGAGAGGCAGGAGCCGATCGACACCGCGCGGCACGCGCCTGGCCGACGGCGATCCCCGAGGGCGACGATGAGCGCGGCTGACAACAGCGGCAGCACGACCGGCGCGATGAGCAGGTGGCCCAGAACGGGGATCATCGGGCTGCCCCGTCGCCGTCGACATGGTCCGTTCCGCTGTCATGGCGCATCCGGACCGACAGCGCGAGCAGCAGTGCCGTCATGCCGAAGGCGATCACGATCGCGGTGAGCACCAGCGCCTGCGGCAGGGGATCGGCATAGCGCTCGACGCCCTCGCGCACCACCGGCGGCGCGCCGATCGCCAGCTTGCCCATCGAGAAGATGAACAGGTTGACCGCATACGAGATCAGCGTCAGGCCGAGCATCACCGGGAAGGTACGCGCGCGCAGCAGCAGCCACACGCCGGCCGTGGTGAGGATGCCGATGGCACTGGCGAGCAGCAGTTCCATCAGACGGAGGCCCCCGCGGTTGCCGCCGCCGGCGGCTCGCCGCGCGCTGGCGCTGGCGCCGGCCCGGATGCAACCCGGCCGATCGAGGCGAGCATCATCATCGCGCTGCCCACGACCGTGAGGTAGACGCCGGCGTCGAAGAACATGGCCGAGGCGAGTGGCACCTTGCCCAGCAACGGCAGGTCGAAGTAGGCGTAGGAACTCGTGAGGAACGGATAGCCGATCGCCATGGCGCCGAGCCCGGTGACCGCGGCGGCGAACATGCCGGCCGCGATCCAGCGGTCGAAGCCCTCCTCGCCAGCCGGCATCGGACGCACCGGGACGCCGTCCCTGCGAGCACCGGGCACTCCGTCCCGGCCAGCGGCCATGTACTGCACGAGCAGCGCGATCGCGGTGACGAGGCCGGCGACGAAGCCACCGCCCGGCTGGTTGTGGCCGCGCAGGAACAGATAGACCGACATGGCCAGCGCGAACGGCAGCACCAGCCGCGCCAGCGCCCGCAGCATCAGCGGTCGGGCCTGCTGCGGATCGGCGGCCTGCGCGGGCCCTGGTGCCACGAAACCGGCAAGCAGCGCCTGGATCACCAGGCCGGCCACCGCGAGCACCAGGATCTCGACCAGCGTGTCGAAGCCGCGGAAGTCGACCAGGATCACGTTGACCACGTTCGATCCGCCGCCCTTGGGGACCGCATGCTCGAGGAAATAGGTCGAGATGCTGGCGAGCGGACGGGTCAGCGCGGCATAGGCCAGCGCAGCCATGCCGGCACCGGCGGCCAGCGCGAGCAGCGCATCGCGCAGGTGGCGCGGCAGCGACCCCTCCGAGGGCGTCGACGCAGGCAGGTGGCGCAGCGCCACCATCAGCAGCACCACCGTGACCACCTCGACCGCAAGCTGGGTCAGTGCGAGGTCGGGCGCCGAGAACAGCACGAACGCCAGGCTGACCAGCAGGCCTGCCGCGCCCAGGGCGAGCAGCGACAGCAGCCGCCGCCGGTGCAGCACGACCGTGGCCATCGTGGCGCCGATCAGGGCGAACCAGAGCGCGACTGCGGCAGCGTTTGACGGCAGCAGCAGTTCGTCACCGATCGAATATCCGTCCTGGAAGAAAGGCAGTGCCCCCGCGCACAGCACCACCACCAGCATCATCCAGAGGGAGCGCTGCAGGGACCCGTTCTGCACCAGCCCGGTCAACAGCCGTGCCGCCGAGACCGACGTCTCGACCAGACGGTCGAACAGGCGCTTGCCACTGACCCCTTCGTCCCGGTACAGGTGCAGGTTGTAGCCGCGCTGCAGGCCGAAGTAGAGCAGGGTGCCCAGCAGCAGCGCGAGTGCACTCATCGCGAGCGGAAGGTTGAACCCGTGCCACAGGCTGACGCTGTAATCGGGCACGTTGCCCAGGAGCACGCCCGCCACCGCGACGTCGAGCAGCGGCGCGACCACGATGTTCGGAAACACGCCGACCAGCACGCACAGCACGACCAGCAGTTCCACCGGAACGCGCATCCAGCGCGGCGGTTCATGGGGCTTGCGCACGAGCTCGACCGGCTCGCCGTTGAAGAATACGTCATGCACCAGCCTCAGCGAGTAGGCTACCGCGAAGGCACCGGCCAGCGTGGCCATCGCCGGGACCAGCCAGTCGGCCCAGGTGCCGGTGTCGATTGCCAGCGTCTTCGCCAGCATCATCTCCTTCGACAGGAAACCGTTGAGCAGCGGCACGCCGGCCATGGCCGCGGCAGCCACCGCGACCAGCGTCGCGGTGATCGGCATGAAGCGGGCAAGGCCGTTCAGCCTGCGCAGGTCGCGCGTGCCGGTCTCGTGGTCGATGATGCCGGCGGCCATGAACAGGGACGCCTTGAAGGTCGCGTGGTTGATGATGTGGAACACGCCGGCGACCACGGCCAGCGGCGTATCCAGCCCGAACAGCAGCGTGATCAGCCCAAGGTGGCTGATCGTCGAGTAGGCCAGCAGTCCTTTCAGGTCCTGCTGGAACAACGCCACCCAGGCCGCGAGCACCAGGGTCACCAGCCCGGTGCCAGTGACCAGCAGGAACCAGAGGTCGTTGCCGCCGAGCAGCGGATACATCCGGGCCAGCAGGAACACCCCGGCCTTGACCATCGTCGCCGAGTGCAGGTACGCCGAAACCGGGGTCGGCGCGGCCATCGCATGCGGCAGCCAGAAGTGGAACGGGAACTGCGCGCTCTTGGTGAATGCGCCCAGCAGCACCAGCACGAGCGCCAGCGGGAACAGCGGATGGGACTGCAGCAGTTCGCGCTGGTCGAGCACCTCGGACAGTTCGAGGCTGCCGCAGATCTGGCCGATGAGCAGCACGCCGGCGAGCAGCGCCAGGCCACCGGCACCGGTGACCGTGAGCGCCATGCGCGCACCCTGCCGCGCCTCGCTGCGCTCGCGCCAGAAACCGATCAGCAGAAACGAGGACAGGCTGGTGCATTCCCAGAACACGACCAGCAGCAGGAGGTTGTCCGCGAGCACCACGCCGAGCATGGAACCCATGAACAGCAGCAGCAGCGCGAGCAGGCGCGAGGCATCGTCTTCCGGCGAAAGGTAGTAGTGCGCGTAGAGGATCACCAGCAGGCCGATCACGAGGATCAGCAGTGCGAACAGGAAGCCGAAGCCATCCAGCATGAACGTGAGGTTCAGGCCGATCGCCGGCAGCCAGGCGCCACCGGCCTGCACCACCGAGCCGTCGAACACGGCCGGCGCATGCCAGAGCAGCAGCGCGAGCGAGAGCGCCGGCGCACAGGCGGCGAGCACGGCGGCGAGCCTGCGGCGCCGCGGGCCGGCCAGCCGGGGCAGCACCGCCATCAGCAGGGGCAGCAGTACGATGAGGATCAGGTTCAACGGGCGGCAACCGTGGCAGTGGACATCGTCTCGGCCGGCTTCGCGGCAGGCGGGACGCTACAGGTCCCTTGAGGTTCACGCGAAGCACGCATGGCGATCGGGCGGCGATCGAGCGGGAATGTCGCTCGCAGACGGCTCGTAAGCCTACCATCGTTGCCTGCGCACCGGAGGGCTGCGGCAGCGCGCTGCCGCGTCTCCCGGCACCGGCTGTCAGATCGTCGACACCGACTCGACCCAGATCAGTTCGCACGCTCCGGCGCCGGTGTCCTCGCGCGTCAGCGAACTGCGCCAGCGCCAGCCGTCGGCCCCGCGCGCCTCTACCAGGTAGCCGCGCACGATCACCGTCTGGCCCTTGCGGATGGCCTTGAGCGCGGCTTCGACCCGCTCGTCAGCCGGGATCATGTGCATGTTGGCGCTCGACGTCTCGATCTCCCGGCGCGGGATCGGGAAATCGTCGGTGCTCCAATAGTAGAAGCGTCCACTCTGGGTGATGCGGATGCGTTCCAGCACCGCGGTATCCGACATCCTGCCCCAGCCCAGCGCCAGGTCGACCGGCGACAGCCGTGCCTCCCGGTCGAGGCGATAGTGTTCCGTGCCGAGCACCCGCGCGGAGATCTCGAAGCGCGCCAGCGCGTGGATGCGGTAGCCGTTGCGCTCGAACTCGCGTTCCCCCGCCACCGATGCCTGCACCGGAAGGCTGGCTGCCACCACTCCCGGCGGAAGCGAAACCTCGCGCCCCGACCACCAGTGGAGGGCGCCGAACAGCACAAGGGCGACGAACCCGATCTTCGGCCAGTTCATGCCCCGATCCTAACCTCGTCGTCCGCACGTCCGCCAGTCGGCCAGCGGCACCCGTGCACGCCCCCCGGCGGCAGGGCCGGCTCCGGCGGATGCCGGGGCCAACGCCTGCTTCTGGCGCCTGCTTGCGACGCCTACTTCACCAGCGTGACCGGGCAGTCCACGACCTGCAGTACCCGGTTCGTCACCGATCCCATCAGCAGTCCGGGGATGGTGCCGAGTCCGCGTGTTCCCATCACTACCTGCGCCACCCGATGCTCGCGCGCGAAGTCGGCGATTACCCGGGCGGCAGCACCCGGCATCCAGTGGCAGTCGAACGGGATGCCGGCCGCGGCCAGGCGCGCGCGTGCCGGTTCGAGCATCGTGGCAGCCTCGGCCGCCAGCACCCGGTCGATCTCGGAGGCAGCGACCAGCTCACGGGTATCGACGTCCACGTCGCCGAGCACGCTGAGCACCAGCAGGCGTGTCCCAGCGTGCTGGTGCGCGAGCGCGAGTGCATGGTCGAGCGCGCGAAGGGCCGCAGGTGAACCATCGAAGGGCACGAGCAGGTCAGGCATGGTCATCTCCCGTCTGGTGGAATGTTCAAGGTTCATGGAACGCCCGGCTCACGAAAGGCCGGGCAAGCGAGGCTGCAGCCCGGCTCCGCCGTTGCGCAAGGTCTCAAGCAGGGTCCTGACCGGTGCCGGCAGCGCAACCGACTCCAGCTGCTCGAGCGCAACCCAGCGACGGCCGGACTCGCCATCATGCGCCTGCAGAGCGGCGCCGGCGTCCTGCACCCGGTGCATGCGCACCAGCAGCGGCTCGATGCGCAGGCGGAAATGCGTGAACGCATGCTCGATCGGCGCCAGTGCCTGCAGTGCACCGTCGCTCGCACGGATGCTTGCCTCGACCTGCGCATCGATCGCCTGCGGCAGACTCCACAGCCCGCCCCAGATGCCGCTGGGAGGCCGCCGTTCGAGCAGCACGCCGCGCTCGCTGTCGAGCAGCAGCCACACCGCGCTCGCCCGGTGCGGCATCTCGCGCCGCGGCCGCGGTGCCGGAATCGCCTCGATCCGGCCGGACAGCCGGGCGACGCAGTCGGTGGACACCGGGCAGTCGCCACAGCGCGGCCGGCTGCGCGCGCACGGTCCGGCTCCGAGGTCCATCAGCGCCTGCGTATAGGTACCGATCTCCGTCTGCCCGGCACCGGCTGCGTCCGGCGCGTCGGTCTCGTCCACCGCCGGCGCGCCGCGATCGTCCACCCCCGGCGCGTCGGCCTCGTCCACCGCAGGCGGCAGGCGCGCGACCGATTCCGCCCACAGCGCAGCCAGCACCGGCGGATCGCCGGCCCAGCCTTCGATGCCGGCGTGGCGCGCGAGCACCCGCTTGACGTTGCCATCGAGGATGGCATGCCGCTGGCCGAACGCGAATGCGCAGATCGCGCCCGCAGTCGAACGCCCGATGCCGGGCAGCGCAAGCACCGCGGCGAACTCGCGCGGGAAAATGCCGCTGTGCTCATCCACCACCTGGCAGGCGGCACGATGCAGGCAGCGCGCACGCGAGTAGTAGCCGAGCCCGCTCCACGCAGCGAGCACGTCATCGAGCGGCGCAGCGGCAAGCGCCTGGACGTCGGGGAACCGCTCCAGGAAGCGCAGGTAGTAGGGGATCACCGTGGACACCTGCGTCTGCTGCAGCATGATCTCGGACAGCCAGATCCGGTATGGGTCCCGCGTGCCCTGCCAGGGCAGTCCGCTGCGGCCGGCGATGCGCTGCCAGTCGACCAGCCGTGCGGCGAAGCTGCAGGCGACCTTCTGCGGGCTGGCGCGCTTCATCGGCCGGTCCAGGGCTGCGACCGGTTTGCAGGCATGGGCGAAGCCGGCATCGTTGGCGCTCGGCAGGTGGAGGGAACGATCCGATTCTATCCGGAGCACTGGACGCGGCCGCGGCAACATCGACGCCGCCCGGCGTTCCACTGGCCCCCGATGCTGCTGAACGACCCGCTGGAAGAACCGATCCGCTCCAGCTACGCAAGGATCGAGCCCTGCGTGACGCGCGATGGCTGGCTGAGCCGCGAGCTGATGCATCCTTCGGTGCAGGGCAACCGGCGACAGAGCGTGGCGGAGGCCATCGTCGCACCCGGGGCACGACCCTGCTGCATCGGCATCGGCAGGCTGGAGCGGGTGATGGGAATCGAACCCACGTCTAGAGCTTGGGAAGCTTTCGTTCTACCATTGAACTACACCCGCCTGCGCAGCTGATTTTACTGCGGTTTGGGCCCGCCGGGTTCGCCACCCGATGCTGCCGACGCGCTGCCGGCCCGCCGGCGATAAAATGGCGCCATGAATCATTCCCATCCGGATACACCGGCCACCCTGATCTGCCTGACCGTGAACGGTGAACGCCGGAGCTTTCCCGCCCCGCTCACCTGCGCCGGCCTGGTCGAGGCGCTCGCCCTCGGCGGACGCCGGATCGCGCTCGAACGCAACGGCGAGATCGTGCCGCGCAGCCGGCTCGCGGACACCGCACTGGCCGATGCAGACACCGTCGAGATCGTCGTCGCCGTCGGCGGCGGCTGAACCCAGAACACCCGGCGCCCCTCGCGCCGTCCCCTCCGGAGCCCCAACATGTCCACCCAGCCAGCAGCCACACCCCTGCGGATCGGCCAGCGCACCTTCCAGTCGCGCCTGCTCGTAGGCACCGGCAAGTACCGTGATTTCGACGAGACGCGGCTGGCGATCGAAGCCAGCGGTGCAGAGATCGTCACCGTCGCGATCCGCCGCACGAACATCGGCCAGAACCAGGGCGAGCCGAGCCTGCTCGATGCGCTGCCACCGTCGCGCTTCACCATGCTGCCAAACAGCGCCGGCTGCTATACCGCCGACGATGCAGTGCGCACGCTGCGGCTGGGGCGGGAACTGCTCGACGGGCATTCCCTGTGCAAGCTAGAGGTGCTGGGCGACCCGCATACGCTCTACCCGAACATGGCGGAGACCCTGCGCGCCGCCGAGACGCTGGTGCGCGACGGCTTCGACGTGATGGTCTACTGCAGCGACGACCCGATCATGGCGAAGCAGTTGGAAGAGATCGGCTGCGTGGCGGTGATGCCGCTGGCCAGCCTGATCGGCTCCGGCATGGGCATCCTGAACCCGTGGAACCTGCAGATCATCATCGGCAATGCGAAGGTGCCGGTGATCGTCGATGCCGGCGTCGGCACCGCATCGGACGCAGCGATCGCGATGGAGCTCGGCTGCGACGGCGTGCTGATGAACACCGCCATCGCCGCCGCGCAGCAGCCGGTGCTGATGGCCTCGGCGATGCGCAAGGCGGTCGAGGCCGGTCGCGAGGCCTTCCTCGCCGGCCGGATGCCGAAGAAGCTCTACAGCGCGACGCCCAGTTCGCCGACCGCCGGCCTGATCACTGCGGGCAAGCCGGCTTGAGCAATGGTTTGATCGATGGTCCGGCCGAAGCTGCGGACGCATCGCCGGAGGAGGACGCCGCGCTGCGCCAGCGTCCCATCCGCAGCTTCGTGTTGCGCCAGGGACGGATCACCCAGGCCCAGCAGCGCGCCTACGATGCGCTGCTGCCGGCGTTCGGCATTCCCTATTCGCCCACCCTGCTGGATCCGGTTGCCGCCTTCGGACGCCGCGCACCGCTGATCGTCGAGATCGGTTTCGGGATGGGCGAGGGAACAGCGCAGATCGCGGCTGCGCATCCCGGCAACGACTACCTTGGCCTCGAAGTGCACAACCCCGGCGTGGGCAGCCTGCTCGACAAGATCGGGCGTGCCGCGCTGTCGAACGTGCGCATCGTCCAGCATGACGCGGTGGAAGTGGTGCGCCACATGATCGCGCCGGACAGCCTGGCCGGCGTGCACGTGTTCTTCCCCGATCCGTGGCACAAGAAGCGCCACCACAAGCGGCGGCTGCTGCAGGCGCCGTTCGTCTCGCTGCTGGCGACACGCATCGCGCCCGGCGGCTACCTGCACGTGGCAACCGACTGGGAAGAGTACGCAGTGCAGATCCTGGCGGTACTGGAGGCCGAGCCGCTGCTGGAGAACACGGCCGAACGCTACGCGCCCAGGCCCGACTACCGCCCATTGACACGCTTCGAGCAGCGCGGCGTGCGGCTCGGCCACGCGGTGTTCGACCTGGTGTTCCGGCGCCGCTGAGGGTACGGCGGACGGACGGCGGGCTGAATGCCGCCGTCTGTCGCAGCCGGCCGTTACCGGCCGGCCGATTTCAACGCATGCAGGTCACTGCACCGGCGAGAACGCTGCCGGCATCACGATCTTGTTTTCCTGCGCCACGTAGTTCAGGGCTTCCCGGCCGTCCTTCTTCGCCTTCGCGCTGGGAGGCCACGAGCCGCCTGCGACAGCCTTCGCGCGCGTCTCCATCCGCTCGTTCATCGACGCGTACGGCCAGATGTGCATGAACTTGTTCAGCGCACCCAGGTCGGAGTACCACATGGCGAGGCATGGCGACAGCGTGCTGCGCTCAGGGATGGCCTTTTCCCAGTTGTCCATCAGCAGCGGCAGCTTGCCCGACGGGTAGGTGTAGGTGCGCATCTCGAAGATCGGACCGTACTTGCCCGGCTTGATCGGCGGCGAGAACGCGAACGGGATGAAGATCTCGGAGCGCTGCGCGACGATGAAGTCCTTGATGTCCGGCGGCCAGGTCTTGTCGGCGATCGCCGCCGCACGCACCTTGGCACGCTCTTCCATGTCCGCGTAAGGCCAGATGTGGATGATCTGGTTCAGCGGCCCGATCTCGGTGTGGAAGAACGCAGCCAGTTCCGAAAACTTCTTCCGCTTCTCGTAGGCTTCCCCGAATCGCCGCTCGACTTCGGCCTGCGAGCCGCCCTTGATATCGTAGGTCCGCACTTCGTAGATCATCTTTTCCTCCATTTGGGGTGATCGTGGATGGAGTCTAACCGGTCAACGCGCGATCGACGCGGCACGCCCGCCGGTGAGCGCCAGCCGGGTCGGCGATTGCCAGGGTCATTCGGAGTCGGGCAGGAAGAGGGACACCAGGTCGTTGAGGTAGCGCAGTCCCAGCGCAGTGGGTCGCATCGCCAGGTGGTCGCGCTGCAGCAGCCCGCGCGCCTCGGCGGCATCCAGGGCCGGTCCGATCGCGTTGATCGGCAGGCCGGTGCGCTCGGCGAACAGCGCCACCGGAACGCCTTCGACCAGGCGCAGCGCATTGAGCATGAACTCGAAGCCCATCTGCGACGACTCGACGTCATGCTGTTCCGACACGGCATCGCCGGCGATCGCCGTGTCGATGAACCGCTGCGGCTGCCGATGGCGCACCTGCCGGAAGATGCGGTCGGGCAGCGACAGCTTGGCATGTGCGCCGGCGCCGATGCCGATGTAGTCGCCGAAGGTCCAGTAGTTCAGGTTGTGGCGTGCACGGTGGCCCGCCGCTGCGAACGCGGACACCTCGTAGCGTTCCAGCCCCGCCTCGGCGAGCCGCCCGTGCACCGCCTGCTCGATCAGCTCCGCGCCGTCCTCGTCCGGCAGCACCGGCGGATAGCGGTGGAACACCGTGTTGGGCTCGAGCGTGAGCTGGTAGGCCGAGACATGGCGCGCCCCCAGCCCGAGGGCGGTCGACACGTCGGCCAGCGCCTGCTCCGGCGACTGCCCCGGCAGCGCGTACATCAGGTCGACGTTCACCCGCTCGAACAGCGCCAGCGCGCCCTCGACCGCCGCCCTCGCCTCGTCGGCATCGTGCACCCGGCCGAGCGCCTTCAGGGCGGCGGTGTCGAACGACTGCACGCCGACCGACAGCCGGGTGATGCCGGCATCGCGGAAGGCCCGGAACTTCTCCAGCTCGAACGTGCCGGGGTTCGCCTCCAGCGTCACCTCGGCTGAGGCATCCAGTGGCAACCGTGCGCGCACCGCGCCGAGCAGCCGGTCGATCGACTCGGCGGGAAACAGGCTGGGCGTACCGCCGCCGATGAACAGCGTGTACACCCGGCGTCCCCAGACCAGCGGCAGCACCGACTCGAGGTCCGCGACGAGCGCATCGACATACCGCTCCCAGGGCACGTCGCCGCGCACCTCGTGCGAATTGAAGTCGCAATAGGGACACTTGCGCAGGCACCACGGCAGGTGGATGTACAGCGACAGCGGCGGCAGGCTCGCAAGCCTGCGCAAGGGCAGCGCGACCGGCGCAGATTTCGGGAGGCTCATCGCGCAAGCTTAACGTGCCGGGCCGCCTCGCCCCCCGGGATTGCTTTTGCTTGTCCTGCCCGCCAGGGGTGATGTCGACAAGCCGATCTGACGCGCGCGGCAGGTTGCGTACCCCTGCGCCCCCTTGCGCCACACCCCCGGGATCGAATACAGTGCGTACATGTCCCTGCGCGCGCCCCACTGGTTTTTTTTCGGCTTCTTTCTGCCCCTGGCGGAAGGAATCGATCGGCGCTGCTGAAACATACCGAACCCGATACCGACCGCCAGGCCAACGCCTGGCGGTTTTTTTTCGCCGGGCCGATGGCCGACATCCACCCCGCCTGATGGAGAAGCAGCATGCCGCACAAGACCGATGACGTCCGCATCAAGGAGATCAAGGAACTGGCCCCGCCGTCGCACGTGGTGCGCGAGTTCCCGATCGACGACAAGGTGTCCGACCTGGTGTACGACACGCGCGCGAAGATCCACCGGATCGTGCACGGCATGGACGACCGGCTGGTGGTGATCATCGGGCCGTGCTCGATCCACGACCCGCGTGCGGCGCTGGAGTATGTCGAACGACTCGCACCGGAGCGCAAGCGGCTGGCCGGTGAACTCGAGATCGTGATGCGCGTCTACTTCGAGAAGCCGCGCACGACCGTCGGCTGGAAGGGCCTGATCAACGACCCGCAGCTCGATGGCAGCTTCCAGATCAACCAGGGCCTGCGCGTGGCGCGCGAGATGCTGCTCGAGATCAACCGGCGCGGCGTACCCGCCGGCTGCGAGTTCCTCGACATGATCACGCCGCAGTACATCGCCGACACGGTGAGCTGGGGCGCGATCGGCGCCCGCACCACCGAGAGCCAGTCGCACCGCGAACTGGCCTCGGGCCTGTCCTGCCCGGTGGGCTTCAAGAACGGCACCGACGGTACGGTGAAGATCGCCGTCGATGCGATCAAGGCCGCCGAGCGGCCGCACCACTTCCTGTCGGTGACCAAGGCGGGGCATTCGGCGATCGTTTCGACGAGCGGCAACGAGGATTGCCACATCATCCTGCGCGGTGGCAAGGCGCCGAACTACGATGCCGCCAGCGTTGACGCCGCATGCGTGGAACTCGCGAAGGCCGGCCTCGCGCAGCGCCTGATGATCGACACCAGCCACAGCAACAGTTCCAAGAAGCACGAGAACCAGATCCTGGTCGCGCACGACATCGCCGGCCAGATCGCCGGCGGCAGCGACCGCATCATCGGCGTGATGATCGAGAGCCACCTGGTCGCCGGCCGGCAGGACCTGGTGCCCGGAAAGCCGCTGACCTACGGCCAGTCGATCACCGATGCCTGCATCGCCTGGGAAGACAGCGTGCCGGTGCTCGATGCGCTGGCTGCCGCGGTGAAGGAACGGCGCTCGAAGGCGGCGAACTGCACCGGGCAGTGATCCGGTCCGGGATGCAGTGACCTGGCCGTGGCCAGGTCACTGCCCGCCCCGGTGACATCACTCAGGCTTGATGTTGTTCTCGCGGATCAGCCGGGTCCAGCGCGCGAGTTCGCTCTTCAGCAGTGCGGTGACCTGTTCGGGCGGCGTGCCGAGGGCTTCGGCGCCTTCCCGGGTGAGCCGGTCGCGCATCTCGGGCGACTGCATGGCCTTCACCGCCAGCTGGTTGAGCGGATTGACGATGGACGCGGGCGTGTTGGCCGGTGCCATCAGCACGAACCAGCCGCTGAACTCGAACCCGGGCAGGCCGGCCTCGGCCATCGTGGGCACTTCGGGTGCCAGCGGCACGCGCTTGATGCTGGTCACCGCGATCGAACGCAGGCGCTTCGATTCGACGTGCGGCAGGACTGCGACCAGGCTGATGAAGCTCATGTCGACCTCACCGCCCAGCACGGCGGTCAGTGCCGGACCGCCGCCCTTGTAGGGCACGTGCACGATGTCCGCCTTCGTCAGCTGCTTCATGAACTCAGCGGGAATGTGCGGGTTGGATCCGCTGCCCGACGACGAGAAGGTCATCCGGCCCGGCTTCGCCTTCGCGAGCGCGATCAGCTCCTTCAGGTTGCGTGCCGGCACCGACGGGTGGACCACCAGCATCGCCGGGGAGGTCGCCACCAGCGACACCGGCGCGAAATCGCGGATCGGGTCGTAGGGCACCTTGCCCATCAGCGGCACGTTGACCACGAACGGCAGCGTATTGAGCAGCAGCGTCATGCCGTCGGGTGCCGACCGTGCGACATATTCGGTGCCGATCACCCCGGTCGCCCCGGAGCGGTTCTCGACCAGGAAGTTCTGGCCAGCCATTTCGGTCATGCGCGCGGCGAGCAGGCGCGCGATCACATCGACGCTGCCACCGGGCGGGAACGGCACGACGATGCGGATCGTCTTGCCGCCGGCGACCTGCTGGGCGGACGCCAGCGGCGCGACGGCCAGGCCTGTCGCGGCGAGCATGGCGGCGGCGAAGAAGGTAAATGTTGTGGCACGCGGATGCGCCACGGACGACGGGATGTATCGGGTCACAACGCCTCCTGGGATTGAACGGCGCGGTCGCTGGCGCCCCGGGATGCGGGGCCGCAGGTCCGCACACATTCGCAGATCGTGGTCATGCCATGAGCTTACCGCGAAGCGTGCCGCGGGTCGTGTCTGTCCGGGAACGATTCAGTCGTTGCCGACCAGGCGCATCACTTCCTGGGCAGCTGCCGCGGTGTCGTCCCGGATCGCCTGTTCGGCCGCCGCTGCATCGCCGCTGCGGATCGCCGCCACCAGGTCGCGCAGGCCACCGATCGCCTGCGTCGAACGGGCTCGGGAACGGTCTGCATGCGACAGGCCGACCGCGCGCCAGCGCCAGATGCGGGCATGCAGCCCGCCGAGCATCGAGGACAGCACGTCGCTGCGCGCACCGTCGAACAGCGCGGCATAGAAGCCGTTCTTCGCGGCGAGGATGCCGTCGGCGGCGCCGGCCGCATAGGCGCCTTCGACGTCGCGCAGCGCCGCGGCGAGGCGGTCCATTGCCTCCGGTGGCGCCCGCTCGATGAACAGGCGCGCCGCCAGTGCCTCGAGAGAGGCGCGAATGCGATAGAGGTCGACCGCCTCGGCCCGCGACAGGGCCCGTACCACCGGGCCCTTGTTGGGCACCGTCTCGACCAGGCCCTCGGACTCGAGCTGGCGCAGCGCCTCGCGGATGACGGTACGCGACACCCCGACCCGGTCGATCAGTTCCCGTTCGGTCAGCCGCTGGCCCGGCGCAAGGTCGCCGGCGATCACCGCGGCGCGCAACCGGTCGACGACCTGCTGGCGCAGCGGTGCCGCGAGCGCCCGTACCGCCAGCGGCGCGGGCGAAGCGGGTGCAGCGGCGGAATCGGCAGGCAGGTCCATGGCAGACAGAGTGTACTTGCGGCCCGGCAATCTGCACGCAGCGGCGCGACGCAGGAGCGACACGCAGAAGCGGCATGCGGCGCGCACGACCGTAATACGGTATTATGAATTCACTCGCACGATCAATTCAAAGGAGTGTTTCAAGATGAGCGAACCCATCAACGTCGGTATCGTCGGCCTCGGCCGCTGGGCCAAGGTCCTGACCCGCGCGGCCCGCGCCTCGACCAGCATCCGCATCGTCACCGGCTACAGCCGGTCGCAGGAAAAGCGCGATGCCTTCCAGGCCGAGTTCGCCGACACCGGGTTCAAGTCGGCCCCGACGATGGAAGCGATGCTCGCCGATCCGTCGATCAAGGGCGTGATCATCACCGTGCCGAACGAGCAGCACCTGTCCGTCGCTGAGCAGATCGCGAAGGCAGGCAAGCACATCTATACCGAGAAGCCGATCGCCGCCGAACTGTCGGACGGCCTGAAGATCGAGGCACTGCAGAAGCAGTACGGCGTGACCGTGACCGTCGGCCATTCCGCCCGGTTGCTGGCCGGCGTGCGCATGATGAAGGAGAAGATCGATGCCGGCGAACTCGGCCGCGTCGGCTTCATCGAGGCCAACTTCTCGAACGAGCGCGCGCTCGAACTGACCCCGCAGACCTGGCGCTGGTACAAGGATCGCGCGCCCGGCGGCCCGCTCTCGCAACTCGCGGTGCACATGTTCGACATCGTCCACCTGCTCGGCGGCGACGTCTCGCAGGTCTCGTCGATCGCCTCCAAGCTGTCGCCGGTGGGCGCCGAGGTCGACGATCAGTCGATGTCGCTGGTCAAGTTCGGCAACGGCACGATCGCCTACGTCGGCACCTGCTGGACCTCGCCCGGCATCTTCTCGGTACGCGTGTTCGGCTCGAAGGGCCTGATGCACTACGAAGTCGACTTCGGCACCTGGGACACGCCGTCGAAGCTGCACGAGACCTCGGCGCTGTACATCCAGCGCGGCAAGGACTGCTACGGCAAGCGCGAAGACCTCACCATCCCGGCCAGCGACATGTTCCGCGACGAACTGGAGCAGTTCGCGCAGAGCTGCGTCACCGGCACCGTGCCGATGCTCTCGGCCCACAACGGCAACGTCGCCATCGCGATGATGAACGCCGCGCTGAAGTCGATCGACCGCAACGGTGCACTGGTGGCGGTGGACGAAGTGATGGAAGCAGCTCGCAAGGCCTGACCCGACAAAGGACACAGACATGCTCCCGACCCGATACTTCATCGACCTGACCCAGCCCGAGATCGCCGCGCAGCTGAAGCACAACCCGCTGGTGATCCTGCCTGCCGGCAGCGTCGAGCAGCACGGCCCGCACCTGCCCACCGGCACCGACATCTACGCGTCGAACGTGATCGGCAATGCCGTCGCCGAGCGCATGGACGGCCTGGTGCTGCCGGGCGGCCCGCTCGGCGTGACGCCGATGCACATGCCGTTCGAAGGCACGATCACGCTGTCGCCCGAGACCTACCAGCGCGTGGTGGTGGAGACCTGCGAGTCGACCGCCCGCCACGGCGCACGCGACCTGCTGATCCTCAACTGGCACGAGGGCAACATCCCGTCGCTCGCGCTGGCCTCCGAGAAGCTGCATCGCGAGCACCACATGAACGTGGTGGTCGTGCAGGCCTGCTATGTCGCCGCCGAGCTGTACGGCCATGACTGCGGCGGCCTCACCCATGGCGGCGAGATCGAGGCGCTGGCGGTGCTGGCCTACCGTCCCGACCTCGTGCACCTGGATCGCATCGACTACTCGTCCGACCATTCGCAGGGCCGCAAGTGGGACAAGCTGCGCCGTACCCATGCGTTCCAGCCAGTGCTGCGCGACATCAAGACCATCGCCCCGACCGGCTGGTACGGTGCGCCGGAGCATGCGACCGTCGACAAGGGCCTGAAGATGCTGTCGGACATCGCCGACGCGATCGCCAAGGAAGCCAGCGAGCTGTTCCGCATGCTGGCCGAGGCCCAGGGCGGCACCGCCGAGATCAAGCAGCTCAAGCTCGCCAGCTGATCGAAGGAGGCCCCTGACATGGCACGCGTATTCACCCAGGCCAACGCGAAGTCGATGGGGCTTCCTGGCCGCAAGTCGATCGAGATCGCCTCGCAGTCGATGGGCACCGACAACGTCACCCTCCGCTACGTCGAGATCCCGGTCGCCCAGCCGGACGCCGGTCCGCGCAAGCCGCACCGGCACGACGGCTTCGAGGAAGTGATCCACGTACTCGAAGGCAGCGGCTGCACCGAGGCCGACAGCGGCAGCTATCCGCTCAATGCCGGGGACACCATCGTGCTGCCGTCGGGCGAATGGCATGCGACCCGGAACACCGGCGACACCACGCTGAAGCTGCTCTGCTTCTTCCCGGTCGGCGACATCACCGCCCGCACCTCCAACGGCTGAAAAGAATCCCC
This sequence comes from Betaproteobacteria bacterium, assembly GCA_947458265.1. Taxonomy (GTDB): domain Bacteria; phylum Pseudomonadota; class Gammaproteobacteria; order Burkholderiales; family CAIKXV01; genus CAIKXV01. Next base: position 99,546 of record CANGYF010000011.1, on the reverse strand, counting down.
GAATGCCCACCGACATCCTCTGCCTGCGCCCCGAGTCCGACTTCACCCGCGTCGGCGTCGCCATCCCCACGGGTCCCTCGATCGCCTTTCGTGCGTCCGATGCGGCCGACGTGCCGGACCTGATGAAGGAAGCAAGGGTGCTGGTGATCCCGGCGGTCGGGGCGAAGCTGGCACCAGCGCTGTTCGAACCGGCGAAGGCACTGAAGCTGGTGCAGATCACCGGCGCCGGCGTCGACCGGCTCGACCAGCCGACGCTGACCCGCCTGGGCATCCCGGTCTGCAACGTACCCGGCGGCAGCAACGGTGCGCTCGCGGAGTATGCGGTCGGCCATGCACTCGCGCTGCTGCGCCGCTTCAGCTGGGCCGATGCCGAGGTGAAGCAGGGCAACTACGTGCCATTCCGCAACCGCATGGTCGCCGACAACCTGTCCGGGCTGGACGCAATGCAGGTGGGCATCGTCGGCATGGGCACGATCGGCATCGCGGTCGCGCGCGCGTTCGCCGCGTTCGGTTCGCGCATCGCATTCTTCGACCCGGCCCCGCGCGATCCCGCGGCGGTGGCGCAGCTCGGCGCGACCTCGATGACGCTCGAGGCCCTGCTTTCGTCCAGCGACGTGGTGTCGCTGCATGTCCCGCTGCTGCCGCAGACGACCAACCTGATCGCCGCGCCGCAGCTCGCGCTGATGAAGCCCACCGCCGTGCTGCTCAATGCATCGCGCGGCGGCATCGTCGACGAGGCGGCGCTCGCCGCAGCCCTGGCCGACGGCCGGCTGTTCGGCGCGGCGGTCGATGTCTACTCGACCGAGCCGGCGCCCAAGGACAACCCGCTGCTGTCGCTGTCCGGCGAAGCCGCATCGCGGCTGCTGCTCACGCCGCACATCGCCGGGGTGAGCCGCCAGGCATCCGCAACGCTGTTCAAGGTCGCCCTGGAGAACGCGATGCGGGTGCTGGGCGGTGAAGCGGCACTGCACCGCGTGTACTGAGCCGCGCTTGCGGTAGATCAACACGGCTGCCGCCCCCGGGCGGCAGGATGTCCCTGCCGAGCGCCTTTCCATGGCTCGAAGACAGGGAGACACCATGATCAGGGAAGTGAGCGGGGACATCCTGCTGTCCGGTGCGCAGGCGATCGCGCACGGCATCGCGCCCAACGACCATTTCGCCACCGGGCTCGCGCTCGCGCTGCGCGAGCGCTGGCCGGCGATGTACAAGGACTTCCGGCACTACTGCCAGAACCACCATGTCGAGCCGGGCGGACTGTGGGCATGGGGCGGTACCGGTGGCGTGCGCATCGTATCGCTGTTCACCCAGGAAGCGGCGAAGCACGAGCACGCGAATCCTGGCAAGGCCCGGCTCGAATACGTGAACCACGCCCTGCGCGAACTGCACAGGCTGGTGCTGAAGGAGAGGTTCACCAGCGTCGCGCTGCCGCGCCTGGCGACCGGCGTTGGCGGCCTGGAATGGCCTGCCGTGCAGGCGCTGATCGAAACCCACCTGGGCCGCGTGGACATTCCGGTGATCGTGTACCGGACCTACCAGGCTGGCGTGAAGGCTGCGGAGTAGGAACCGGCGCGCAAGCGGGCGGCAACGATTAGCATCGGGCTTCCCTGACGCGCGCGAGGCGCGTCCTGCACCTGACGCGCGCGAGGCGCGTCCTGCACGGAGCTGCGCATGAAAGACACGATGCCTGTATCGGCCGCACCGGTGGCGCCGGCGCCGATAGACCGCCTGCCGTGGGTGGGTACCACCATCTTCACCGTGATGTCGGCGCTGGCCGCGCGGCACGGGGCGCTCAACCTGGGCCAGGGCTTCCCCGATTTCGACTGCGACCCCGCGCTGCAGGACGCGGTCACGCAGGCCATGCGGGCAGGCCACAACCAGTACGCACCGATGCCCGGGGTGCTGCCGCTGCGCGAGCGCATCGCCGCCAAGACTGCCGCGCTGTATGGCCACCGGTACGACGTCGAACACGAGATCACCGTCACTGCCGGCGCCACCCAGGCGATCATGGCGGCGATCATCGCCCTCGCCGGCCCGGGCGACGAAGTGATCGTGCTCGAGCCGTGCTACGACTCCTACCAGCCGTCGATCGACCTCTCCGGTGCTCGGACGGTCCGGGTCCCGCTCGACGCGGCCCGCGACTACGCCGTGGACTGGGACCGGGTGCGTGCCGCGATCACCCCGCGCACCCGGCTGCTGGTGGTCAACTTCCCGCACAACCCGACCGGGCAGGTGCTCGATGCAGCGGACCTCGCCGCGCTGGAAGATATCGTCGAGCACACCGGCATCACCGTGCTGTCCGACGAGGTCTATGAACACATCGTGTTCGACGGCCGCGAACACCAGGGGATCGCGCGCTCTCCGCTGCTCGCCTCGCGCTCGGTGCTGGTGTCGAGCTTCGGCAAGACCTTCCATGCCACCGGATGGAAGATCGGCTACGTCTGTGCGCCGGCGGCCCTGAGCGCCATGGTGCGCAAGGTGCACCAGTTCATGGTGTTCTCTGTCTCCACGCCGATGCAGCATGCGATCGCCGCCTACCTGGCCGACCCGCGTCCGTACCTCGACCTGCCGGCCTTCTACCAGCGCAAGCGCGACCGTTTCCGTGCCGCACTGGCGGGTTCGCGCTTCCGCCTGCTGCCCTCGCGCGGCACCTATTTCGTGCTGGCGGACTACTCGGAGATCAGCCGCGACCCGGAAGACGTGTTCGTGCGGTGGCTGATCGAACGCCATGGCGTCGCGGCAATCCCGGTCTCCGCGTTCTACCGCGAGGCCTTCGACAATCGCGTGGTACGGTTCTGCTTTGCCAAGCGGGACGAGACGCTGGACGCGGCGTCCGGCAAGCTTGGCGCAATCTGATGGGGGGCGGTCAAGTGCACGTTGAACACGAGGGAAATCGCAGCGCCTGCCGGCGGCGGCGGATGCTGCTTGCGATGCTGACGCTGCTGTCGTCGTTGTCCGCCGCCGCAGGCGCACAGGGGCCCACGCCTGCGGTGCCCCAGGTTTCCCAGCTACCGCAGGTGCCACAGGTGATCGCCACCGGCGCTGGCGAAATGCAGGCTTCGCCCGACCTGGCGGTGATCCGCATCGCGGTTGAGACCACCGGCACCGAGGCAGCACGCGCCGGACAGGACAACGCGGCACGCATGTCGTCGCTGCGCCAGGCACTCGAGAAGGCGGGCATCCCGGCGCAGGACATCGCGACCACCGGCTACAGCATCCGCAGCGAACTGCGCGGGCAGGAAAGGCCGCCGAAGGAGCGCGGGTCCGGCTTCGTCGCGCGCAACGGTATCCGGGTCACCGTGCGGGCACTCGACCGGGTGGGAGCCACGATCGATGCCGCGCTCGCCGGCGGCGCCAACCAGGTCGACGACGTGGCCTTCAGGCTGTCCGACGACCGCACGCTGCGCCAGAAGGCACTGGCACTCGCTGTCGAACGGGCGCGGTCGCAGGCGCAGGCGATGGCCACCGCCGCGGGCGGGAGGCTCGGCCCGCTGATCGAACTGTCCTCGCTGGCCGGGCGCGGCGAAGGGCCTCAGATGTTCGCCGCACGCGCGGCGGCAACGCCGATCGGTCCCGGCGACATCGTCGTGGTCGAACAGGTGGTCGCCCGCTGGCGCTTCATCCCCGAGGGGCCTTGAAGCCTGCACCCGACCGCATCGACGCGGCCGCCCGCACGGCGATGCGCTGAGCCGCCTGCGCCGCCCCGCTGCAGGCGGCCGGGGTGCGGCGTTGGATTCGCCCCGGCACGGGATTACCATCGCCCCCACGACAACAACGCAGCAGGCCTGGAGGGAGTTCGATGGACAAGGTGGTCGCGTCGCCGCAGGAGGCGCTTGCAGACATGGAAGACGGGGCGACGGTAGCCATCGGCGGCTTCAGCGTCGGCCACCGGTTCGCGCTCAGCCTGATCACCGCCTTGCGCGACAAGGGCACCCGGGACCTCTGCGTGGTCTGCAACTCGATGGGCGCCGCCGGTGAACTGCGCGGCCAGATCCTTGCCGAGAACGGCCAGGTTCGAAAGCTGATCGCCGCCTTCACCGTGCGACCGGGCATGCCGGCGTCCTCCGAGGAACAGATCCGCGCCGGTGAGATGGACGTCGAACTGGTCCCCCAGGGCACGCTGGTCGAGCGCTGCCGTGCCGGCGGCGCCGACATCCCTGCCTTCTTCTCCGCCACCTGCGTGGGCACCGAGATCGCAGCAGGCAAGGAGTCGCGCGTGATCGACGGGCGCACCTACGTGCTCGAGACTGCGATCAAGGTCGACTACGCGCTGCTGCGCGCCTGGCGCGCCGACCGGGCCGGCAACGTGCAGTTTCGCGGCGGCAGCCAGAACCTGAACCCGGCGTTCGCGAAGGCCGCGCGGATAGCGATCGTCGAGGTGGACGAGATCGTCGAGGTCGGCGAGATCCCGCCGGAGCTGATCAACCTGCCTGGCATCTTCATCGCCCGGGTGGTGAAGAGCACCAACCCGTTCGACGCGAAGCAGACACCGCAGTCGAGGAAGCGCCCGGCCGACCAGCCCCGCCTCTACGACGGCAAGCCGGCGTTGACCCGCGCCGGCATCACGAAGCGTGCCGCGCAGCTGGTGCGCGAGGGAAGCTACGTGAACCTCGGCGTGGGCATCCCGACGATGGTGTCGAACTACCTCGAAGGGCGCGACGTGGTGCTGCACGCGGAAAACGGCGTGCTCGGCTACGGCCGCATGGTGTCGGGCGAGCACGTAGACCCGGACATGTACAACGCCAGCGGGCAGTACGTCGAACTGGTCCCCGGCGCCTCGTTCTTCGACTCGGTCACGTCCTTCGAGATGGCCCGCAGCGGCCGTATCGACACCGTGATCCTGGGTGCCTACGAAGTCGACGCGACCGGCAGCGTCGCCAACTGGAGCACCGAGAACGCACGCCTGGGCGGCATCGGCGGCGCGATGGACCTGATCTCCGGCGGCAGCGAGCTGATCATCGTCATGGAGCACTGCGACAGCAAGGGACGGCCGAAGCTGAAGAAGCAGTGCCGCTTCCCGCTGACCGGACAGCGCTGCGTCGACTGGGTGGTCACCGACCTCGCGCTGCTGCGCTGGGACGACACGGCCGGCCGCTTCGAACTGCTGGAGACCGCGCCCGGCTTCTCGGTGGAAGAGGTGGTGGCCCTGACGGAGATGCCGGTCTACCCGGCAGCGACGGTCGGCACGATGTGCTGAGCCGCCCGGTACATTCTTGACCGGATGGAAATACTCAATGGCTGGATCGCGGCTTCCTTCCTGCCGGTCGCATGCCTAGAATGCACGCTTGATCGGAGGCAGATGGCGGCACCGACGGCATGCGGTAGGGCAAGCGCATGACCACCACGGCCCGTGCATCGATCACCGACAGGCAACCAGGAGGAAATGGCATGAAGTTCGGGCTGTTCGGCGGCGGCAAGGTGGGGGGTGCCAATCCCCTGGGCGACAGTTACGGCTATCGCGATTTCATCAGCTACATCTGCGATGCCGAGGAACTGGGCTTCGAGAGCGCATTCCTGGTCGAGCATCACTTCACCGGCGTGGGTCAGCTGTCCGCGTCGCTCAACCTGCTGTCGTACATCGCGGCGAAGACCAGCCGCATCCGCCTGGGCACCGCAGTGGTCGTGCTGCCGTGGCACAACCCAGTGCTGCTTGCAGAGCAGATAGCAACGCTGGACGTGCTGTGCGAGGGCCGCTTCGACATGGGCGTCGGCCGTGGCTACCGCAAGGAAGAGTTCCAGGCGTTCTGCATCCCGATGTCAGAGGCGCAGGAGCGCTACAACGAGTGCTTCGAGCTGCTGCTGAAATCGCTGTCGAGCCGCGAGCGCTTCTCGCACCATGGAAAGTACTGGAACTTCGACAATATCGTCGTCGAGCCGGCACCCACCCAGCAGCCGCATCCACCGGTCTGGATGGCGGCCGGCCGGCCCGAGGGCATCGCCTTCGTCGCCGGCCAAGGCTACAACGTGCTGCTCGACCAGATCGGCTCGGTTGACGACACGATCGAACGCGTACAGGTATTCCTGAAGGCACAGGCCGCGGCCGGCATCGTCCCCGACGCCATGCGCTGCGGCGTCACCCGTGCGCTGCATATCGTGAACAGTGAAGCCGAGCGCCAGCAGGCCTATGCCCGCCGCATCGAAACGCTGAAGAAGATCGGCGAGCTGGCAAAGAAGCCGCTCAACCTGGCACCGGCCACCTTCGCCGACGCCGGCATCGCCAGCGACGACGCGGCGCTGATCGGCACTCCCGAGGAGATCGGTGAGCGGCTGCAGAAGCTTGCCGACGGGGGCGTCGAGTACGTGCTGCTGACCAATGCGACGGCCAGCCGCGAGTCGCTGGTGACCTTCTCCGAGAAGATCATGCCGCACGTGCGCAGCCGTGCCCCGGCCGTGGCGCTCGAAGCCGCCTGACCCTCACCGAACGAGGAGCATCGATGAGCAGCAACGCCGGTACGCCCGCCTTCCGGGAAGGCTTCGTCCAGACCAATGGCCACGGCCGCATGCACTACCTCGAGGCCGGCAGCGGCACGCCGCTGGTGCTGATACACACCAATGGCGGATCGGCCCACCAGTATGCCGGCGTGATCCCGGCGCTCGCGCGCCAGTTCCGCGTGATCGCCTGGGACATGCCAGGCCACGGCGATTCCGATCCGGTGACGCGGCACTATTCCATCGCCGACTACTGCGCGGCACTGGCGGCCTTCATGGACAGCCTGTGCATCCCGGCTGCCCATGTATCCGGCTGCTCCTGCGGCGGTACGATCACCATCGGCTTCGCCGCCAGCCACGCCGCGCGCACGCTGTCGGCGGTGGTCGTCGAGACGCCGTTCAGGACGTTCGAGGAGTGGGGTGCGCGCTGGGCGCATACCGAGGCCAACTTCTGCATCCCGACCCAGGGCATCGACGAAGTGCGCAACCGGGTCGCGCGCGTGGACGACGCCCTGCTCGCGCGCTGGAACATCGACCGCAACAAGGCTGGCGGCAAGCTGATGATCGACGTCATGTGGGCGATGCGTGGCTTCGACGCCCAGGCCGGGCTGGCCGCGATCACCAGGCCGGCGATGGTCCTGTACGGCGCGAAGGGGCCGACCATCGCCATGCGCGACCGGGCCGCGGCCGCTGCACCGGCGATGCCGATCGAAGCGCTGCCGGGCTCCGGGCATTTCCCGATGCTCGACGAGCCGGAGGCCTTCGCCGCCACGCTCGTGCGCTTCTGCGGCGCGGCCTCGCGCTGACCGGCGCCGGGCGCCACCCGACACACTGCCCGGAACGCTGATGCAGCTGCGATCGGCGGTAGTAGCCCGATGAACAAGCTGCTCGGCATGCAGGCCTTCGTCAGCGTGGTGGAGTGCGGCGGCTTCACCGGCGCAGCCCGGCGGCTGGGTGTGTCGGTGTCGGCGGTCACCAAGAACGTCGGCCGGCTGGAAGCCGAACTGGGCACGCAGTTGCTTGCGCGTACCACGCGCCGGGTCAACATCACCGAGTTCGGCCGCGAGTACTACGCGAGCTGCCGCAAGGTGTTCGGCGAACTCGAGGGCGTCGAGAACGCGCTGCGCCAGTCGCAGGAACAGCCCAGGGGCAAGGTCAACCTGCTGTGCCCGGCGTTCTTCGCCCGGGTCAACCTGCTGCCCCGGCTGCACGAGTTCAACGCGCGCCACCCCGACATCGAGCTCGACGTGACGCTCGGCGACCGGCATGCCGACCTCATCGATTCGGGCATGAACCTCGCGGTGGTGGTCGGCGACCTGAAGGATTCGCGCTTCGCCAGCCGGCTGCTCACGCGTGGCCCGCGGGTGTGCTGCGCAACGCCGGAGTACTTCCGGCGTCATGGCATGCCGCAGCGGATCGACGATGTGATGTCCCACAACTGCGTGGTGAGCCGCACCGCGCTGTGGCAGTTCCGCGAGGACGGGCGTACCGTCGAGGTCGCGGTCAAGGGCAACCTGGTGGTGCGTAGCGGCGACGTGCTGCGCGAGGCGACACTGTCCGGACTGGGCATCGCGCAGTCGAACTGGTGGCTGTTCCGGCAGGACCTCGCGGCCGGGACGCTGGTGGAATGCCTGAAGAAGCACCGGGTGCCGGGACGGTCGATGTCGGTGGTCTATCCGCCGACGCGCTTCGTGCCGCGCAAGGTCCGTGTCATGATCGATTTCCTGGTCGAGATCACGCGCGTCTGAACGCGTGGCAGACCGGGCGGCGGCGCAATGCCGCCGGGAAACCAGAGAGGAGGAACGAAAGATGTCCCGCATCCTGACCATTGCGGCGCTGGCCGGCTGCCTGCTGGCCGGCACATGGGCCGCCGGCAATGCATCCGCACAGGCCTTCCCTGCGCGGCCACTGATGATCGTCAATGGCAACGCCGCAGGCGGTACGCCCGACATCCTCGCGCGCCAGATGGCCGAGGAACTGCGCCAGGCCCTGGGCCAGAGCGTGGTGGTGGTGAACCGCACCGGCGCCAACGGATCGATCGCGGTGGAATCGGTGCGCCGCGCGACGCCTGACGGCCACACTCTGCTGTTCGCGACCATGACCACGATGGCGGTCAACCCGCACCTGCAGAAGGATGCGCGCTACAACGGCGCACAGGACTTCGAACCGATAGCCACCCAGGTGCTGCAGCCGCTGCTGTGGGCGACCACCGCGAGCCAGCCGTTCAAGTCCCTGAAGGACGTGGTCGACCAGGCCCGCGCACACCCCGGGAAGATCATCGCCTCGCGCCAGGGCTTCGGCGCCTCGTCGCATCTGACCGTGGCAGCGCTTTCGGGCCGCAACAAGATAGAGTTCAACCTGATCGGCTTCACAGGGTCCGCCGACACCTTCATGGCACTGCGGCGCGGCGACGTGCAGTTGATGGTCGACCTGCCGCAGTCGATGCTGCCGCGCATCCAGGCCGGCGACCTGGTGCCGCTCGCCATCACCAGCGCGGCGCGGATCAAGGCTCTGCCCAACGTCGCCACCTGGATCGAGCAGGGCGTGATGGACAATGAACTGACCGCCTGGTACGTCTACCTTGCGCCGAAGGGCACGCCTGCGCCGATCGTCGGGCAGCTCAATGCCGAGATCAACCGGATCCTGGTGCAGCCGAAGTTCCGGTCACGGCTGGAGGAAGTCGGCGGCATCGTCCGCACGCTCACCCCGCAGGAGCTGCGCCGCTTCATGGCCGAGGAGCACGTGCGCTGGGGCGCGCTGTTGAAGAACGCGGGCGTGCACCCGGACTGACCGTGCCCCCCCCTGCCGTCGATCAGTCCGTGCGAAGCCGGACGGGCTCGACTACGGTTCGGCCGGATCCGGCGGCATGCTGCACCCGGCCGCCGAGCTGTTAGCAGGCCGGGTTGATGGTCAGTGCCAGGTCGGCCAGCAGCAGCGTGGATGGGCGCCTCGTGTTCATGGCGGACTCCCTGGACCGTATAGGGCGAAAGCTGCGCGCTCAGCCGTAGTGGACGATCGCGCGGCCCTGCACCTGGCCTTCGACCGAACGTGAGCAGTGCTCGATCACCTGGTCGAGGGTGATCGGGAAACCGACGCGATCCAGGTGGCGCGGCCGCAGGTCGGTCGCCACGCGCGCCCAGACCTGCTGGCGCACGGCCATCGGCGCGTTCGAATTGACCCCGATCAGGCGCACCCCGCGCAGGATGAACGGGAACACCGAGGTCGCGAGGTCGGCTCCGCCCGCGTTGCCGAAGGCACCGATCACGCCGTTCTCCGTCATCGAACGCGTCAGCCAGGACAGCTGCTCGCCACCGACGGAGTCCAGCGCTCCGGCAAACTGCGCCTTCTCCAGGGCCTTCTTCCCCATCTCGAACTCGCCGCGAACCAGCACTTCGGCGGCGCCGAGATCCAGCAGGTAGTCTCGCGACCCCGCCTTGCCGGTGAGTGCGACCACCTCGTAGCCGCGCCGCGCGAGCATGTCGATCCCGATGCTGCCGCAACCACCGGTCGCGCCGTTCACCAGCACGCGTCCGCCACCGGGGGCCAGCCCGTTGAGCTCCATCAGGTGGATCGCGAGCGCCGCGGTGAAGCCGGCCACGCCCATCGTGCCGACGTCGAGCAGCGTCATCCCCTGCGGCACCGGGATCACCCAGTCGGCGGGCACCCTGACACGTTCCGAGAAGCCTCCGTCATGGCTGACACCGAGCCCGAAGCCGTTGACGAACACCGGATCGCCGACGTGGAAACGCGCATCGGTAGAGGACTCGACCACACCCGCGACATCGATGCCGGCGATGCACGGGAAGCGGGTCATGATCCGGCCGCGCCCGGTGACCGCGAGCGCATCCTTGTAGTTGATGCTCGCGAAGCGCGCCGCGATGACCACCTCGCCGGCGCCGAGCTCGTCGATGGTCGCATCGACCAGCGCCGCAGCGACCGCCTTGTCGGCTCCCTGGGTGACGCGTACTGCCTTGAATGTGGACATGGTTGGTTCCGTCTGTCGGGCGTCGGCGCAGATTCGTTCAGCCAGGCGGCCAGGCGAACGACCTGCCACCGAGGATGTGCAGGTGCAGATGGAACACGCTCTGCCCGACCGCTGCACCGTTGTTGATGTTGAGCCGGAATGCGCCGCCCACGCCGAGCTTCTCGGCGATCATCGGCGCCACCAGCATCAGGTGGCCGAGCAGGGCCTGATCGTCCGGCGACGCATCGGCCAGGTTGACGATCGGCTTCTTCGGGACCAGCAGCACATGCACGGGTGCCTGCGGGTTGATGTCCCTGAACGCGAGGCACAGGTCGTCCTCGTGGACGATGTCCGCGGGAATCTCGCGAGCGATGATCTTGTCGAAAATGGTTGCCATGGAGTCCTTCCACCGTTGCCGCATCAGGGGATCCAGGCGGCCGGCCTAGGCCGTCGATCCGGACGGCCGAAGGTAACCCAAACGCCTGGGAACCTGCAGCCGCGGCGCGGCGGCGCCGCCGGCCAGCGCCAGTGCACGGGTCGCGTCCCGGCAGATGTGCAGGCGCCCCGCACCGCAACAGGCGTGCCCGCTGCACAGCAGCATCACACATCTCTACAGGGTCGACAAAATGCCCTGCGAGGGCTTGACAAGGCCTTCAGCGACCCTTAGATTGTGATTGTGCAACGCAGCAAGCGCGGCTGGATACATGGTTCAGCATGTCGTTCAGCAGCCGCCTGTCCCAGCGAAGCGCATCCCACCAGCGTTCACGGCGCACCCCTGCGCCGGTCACGACGCCCGGTTCCAAAGACCGGTTCCTGGTTGTGACTCACCCATCCCTCAGGAGATCCCTCATGATTCAGGTTCCGGAACAAGTCGCTGCAGTCACCAAGGCCCAGGTCGAAGGCGCCACGAAGTTTGCCACGTTCGGCCTCGAGATGACCGAGAAGTTCGTCGCCTTCCAGCTGGCCCATGCAAAGGCCGTGTTCGGCGATGCCGTCACCAGCGCCAAGGCATTCAGCGAGATGAAAGAGCCGGCCGCGCTGCCGGACATCAAGGCGAGCGTCGAGCCGACGGTCGAGAAGATGACCGCCTATGCGAAAGGCCTGTACGAGCTGTCGGCCACCACCCAGGCCCAGTTCTCGAAGCTGGTCGAAGAGCAGATGAATGCCGTCAACGGCCAGATGCTGTCGATGCTGGATACCGCAGCCAAGAACGGCCCGGCCGGCACCGAACTCGCGGTCTCGGCGATCAAGTCCGCGCTCGCCGCTGCCAACTCGGCGTACGACAACATCTCCAAGGCCACCAAGCAGGCCACCGAGATGGCTGAAGCCAACCTGGCAACCGTCACGAAGAAGAAGGCTGCCTGATCGCCTGAAAAGGACGGCGCCCCAGGGCGCCGTCCTGCTGGAGTCCGGCGCGTCAGTCCAGTGCGTCAGTCCAGCGCGTCAGTCGAGCGCGTCAGTCGAGCGCGAGCGTAGCGCGCGGCTCGAACGTGAAGCCGCCTGCCGCCACCCCGTCGCGCAGGAAGGCGAGTCCCTCCTCCGCCAGTTGCGCCTCGCCGCGCACGCCCAGTTCGATGTAGGGGCGCTCGGCGATCCGGGGCAGGCTGAACAGCTTCAGCGCGGGGAATCGGGCAACGCAGGCGTTCATGAGGTCGATGAGCTGGCTCTCGCCGGCACCGTAGACGAGGATCGCGATGTCGACTTCCGGCACCCGCGCCAGGTGCGGGTAGACCGTGTCCAGCACCCAGTCGAGCATCGGCCAGGCCATCTGCGGGAAGCCCGGGAAGAAGTGCACGTTGCGGAAGGTGAACCCCGGGATCCGGTTGTACGGATTCGGGATGATGGAGCTTCCCGCCGGGAAGGCGCCCATCGCCAGGCGATGCGGTGTCACCTCGTCGCCCCAGCGCCCGCGGATCTCCCGCTCGGCCTCCGGATGCAGTTCCAGCCCGACCCCGCCCGCCGTAGCGGCGCACTGGCGGGTATGGTCGTCCGGTGTCGCCCCGATGCCGCCGAACGAGAACACCACGTCGTCGCTGGCGAGCGCCCGGGCGAGGGCATCGGTGATGCGCGCAGGCTCGTCCTGCAGGTAGGTGGACCACGACAGTTCGAGGCCGCGCCGTCCGAGCGCGGTGACGACGGTCGAGAAGTGCTTGTCCTGCCGCTTGCCGGTGAGGATTTCGTCACCGATGATGATGCTTCCGAATCCCATTGCCTTGCTTCCTGTGCAATGCCGCCGGGCGGCATCAGGTCATTATGTAGCTTTCCAGCTGTGCGATCTGGAATTGCTGTTCGGAGATGGTCTCCTTCACGAGGTCGCCGATGGACAGCACCCCGATCACGCGCTTGCCCTCGAGCACCGGCAGGTGGCGGCAGCGCTTCTCGGTCATCACCGCCATGCACTGGTCGACGGTCTGGTCGGGTCCGACGCAGACGACCTTGTGGGTCATGATCTCCGATACTCGCATGTCGCGCGAGGACTTGCCGAGAAGGATCACCTTCCGGGCATAGTCGCGCTCGGAAAGGACGCCGGCCAGCACCGGTCCGTCCAGCACCACCAGCGCACCGATGTCGTGCTCGGCCATCCGCTCGAGCGCGGTGAACACGCTCTCGTGCGGCGCGATCGACACGACGCCCGGCTTGCGTTCGATCAACTGCCTGGCTGTCTTCATGGGTTCCTCCCCTCGCGACCGGGCTCAGGCGGGGCGCTCCTTGGCACCACTGCTGCCCGCCCGCTCAGTATGGGCGCACGCGCTGCCGGTGCCAACAGGCGCGCGGTGCCCGCAGGAAATGAAACGGCCCCGCCGAAGCGGGGCCGGGATGCTGCGTCGCGGAGGCTGCTCCGCCCTGCTACTTCGTCTCGTCGCCGCCGGCGGCCGCGCCGCGCGGCGGGATCTTCAGGCTGAGGATCATCGAGGCGGTCAGCACCGTGATCACCACCCCGAGCGAGGCCCAGACCGGGATCTTGTAGACATCCAGCAGCAGCATCTTGGTGCCGATGAAGATCAGGATGATGGCGAGCCCGTAGTTGAGCAGGTGGAACTTGTCCTTCATGTTCGCCAGCAGGAAGTACATCGCACGCAAGCCGAGGATCGCGAAGATGTTCGAGGTCAGCACGATGAACGGATCGAGCGTGATCGCGAAGATCGCCGGGATCGAGTCGACCGCGAACACCACGTCGATCACGCCGATCATGATCAGCACGACGAACATCGGCGTCGCGTACTTGATGCCGTCCTTCATCACGAAGAACTTCTCGCCCGCGTACTCGCGCGTGATCTTCATCTTGCTGCGCAGGAACTTGAGCATCGGGTTCTGCTCGAGGTCCGGCTCGTCGTCGGCATGCGCCCACATCTTGTACCCGGTGTAGACCAGGAAGGCGCCGAACACGTACAGGATCCAGTGGAAGTGCTGGATCAGCCAGACGCCGACCAGGATCATGATCGCGCGCAGGATGATCGCCCCGATGATCCCGTAGATCAGCGCGCGCCGCTGGTACTCGGGCGGCGTCGCGAAGAACGTGAAGATCATCAGGAACACGAAGATGTTATCGACGGCGAGCGACTTCTCGATCAGGTAGCCGGCCAGGAACTCGAGCGACTTCTCCCAGGCGACGAACCATCCGAAATCGGCGCCGAACTTCGCGACGTATTCGGGGGCGCTGTACTTGTCCCACAGGTACAGGAACAGCAGCGCGTTGAACACGAACGACAGGGCGATCCAGAGGATCGACCAGTTCAGCGCTTCCTTGAAGCTGACCGCCTTCGAACCCTTGCGTTCCAGCAGCAGGATGTCGATCGCCAGCGCGATCACGACAAACAATGCAAACGCACCCCACATCCAGGGTTCCCCGACCTGGATCTCGAAATCTGCAGCCTGTTCTAGATTCATCTGTCCTTGCCCGTGCACCTGTCACCAGCGCCGCCATGGCCGCCCTCAGGCGAACACGGATAACGCTGTGCAGGGATGGTTCGTTCTGGGTGGCGCCGAAGAGGCGCCGTCTTGGAATGCGGGCCGACATGCAACTGACGCACACGTGCGTAACCGCTGCGGATGGCGTTATGGCCCCCTGAACTTAGACAGACTTCGTCGACAAAGTTTCAGGCTCAGGACACTTTCTTTTCGCGCAGGGGATGCGGGTGCCGGCGCTGGATCAGCCGGCGGCAGCCCGGATCGCCTCCGCGCGATCGATGAGTTGCTCCGCCTGGCGGATGCTGACGATGTCGAGCATGCGACCGTCGAGCGAAACGGCGCCCTGCCCGGCCGCGGCTGCGGCGCGCATCGCATCGATGATCCGGTGCGCATGGGCGACTTCATCTTCGCGCGGGCTGAACACGTCGTTGACCTGACTAATCTGCGCCGGATGGATACACATCTTGCCCTCGAAGCCGAGCGCGGCCGCGCGGCGGGCACTCGCGAGCAGCCCGTCGCTGTCGCGGAAATCGGCGAACGGTCCATCGAGCGGACGCAGGTTCCAGGCTCGCGCGGCAACCACCAGCCGCGAATGCACTGCGTGCCAGGGGTCGTTCCAGTGAAAATCGCGCGGCGCACCCGGCTGGCTGCCTGCCGGGTCGGTGAGCACGCCATAGTGCGGTGTGACGCCGCCGATCGAGGTGGTGCGCATCCGGGTCGATGCCGCGAAGTCACCGCTGCCGAACGTGATGCCTTCCAGCCTCGAACCGGGCTGGGCGGCGGAGGCCGCGATCGCCTCGATGTTGGCAATACCCATCGCGCTCTCGACCAGCGCCACCAACCCGGTGCGCTGCGAGCGGCCCACCTCCATCTCGACCTGGCCGACCAGCATGTCGACGGCATGCAGGTCGGCGGGGCTGCCGATCTTGGGTACGATCAGCAGGTCGATGCGCGGGCAGCGCGACACGATGTCGATCACGTCGCGGAACATGAACGGCGTATCGAGCCCGTTCACCCGTACTTCGAGCGTCTTGCGTCCCCAGTCGATCGCGTTCAGCGCGTCGACCACGTTGGCACGCGCGGACGCCTTGTCGTCGAAGGCGACCGCATCCTCCAGGTCGAGGTAGACGGCGTCGGCGGCCGAGCGTGCCGCCTTCTCGAACATCTTCGGCTGCGAGCCGGGCACCGCCAGTTCGCTGCGGAACAGCCGGGTCGGGCGCGGGGCGGGGACGGAAGGCATCATGGTCGAGGGAGCAGACAGCAGGTCGAAGGCTGCGGAGTATAGCGAGGGACAGGCCGGCAACGCTCGGCGCTCAAGATGGCGCTGGCGCGTTCGATAATGACGGAATGACTTGCTCCCTCCTTCCAGAAACGCGCCGCCAGACCGGCCGATGTGTATCGGCTGCCGCCCTGAGCATGCTGCTGCTCGCCACCGGCTGCAGCACGACGCCGACCGAATGGGCCAACCGGGTGCTGCCGGAAAGCCCGCTGGTGCCGGACTATTCGATACCGATCAGCAGTTCGCTCAGCATCCCGCTGGAGTCGGCGCTGGCCGCCGCGGTGGTGTTCTGGTTCGTGGACCCGCTCGGGCCGAACTGGGAAGTCGCCGAGCGGCGCATGTCGCCGACGCTGGTGCACCTGTCGCTGCGCAAGAAGCGCTTCGCCACGGGCGGTGATGGCGAACCACCGCAGATCGTGCGGCGCAGGGCAACCGAGCTGGCGATCAAGGCCGGCTTCGGCGGCTACCAGATCCTCGAGTACAGCGAATCGACCGAATCGGAGACGATCGGCGCGCGCCGTATCACCACGGCACTGGTGAAGCTGACCGACGAGCGCCCGGCAAGGATGCCCTGACCCTGCCCGCTGGTCCCTGACCGTGGTGCGGGCCGCGCTCAGCTGCGGCGCACGATGCCGAGGATCGCGGAGGAGTCGAGGCGCTCGCCGCCCGCCCGCTGCAGCGCGCTGAACGTCTGCGTGGCGATCGCCGCCCCCGGCAGTGGCGTACCCGACCGCCGCGCGGCATCGAGCACGATGCGCAGGTCCTTCCAGTGCAGCCGCGACTCGACACCGGCCTTCGTGTCGCCGCTGGCCATCTTCGGTCCCATGACCTCGAGCATGCGGCTGGCGGTGGCGCCAGCGCGCAAGGATTCGAGCAGCACCTGCGGATCCACGCCATGTGCCTGCGCCAGGCAGAACGCCTCGGCCATGCCCTGCAGCGTGACGCAGATCGCGAGCTGGTTGGCGGCCTTGGCCACCTGCCCCGCACCGCTGTCGCCGACATGCACCAGCGTGCGGCCGACCGACTGCAGCAATGGCCGGGCCCGCTCGAATGCATCGGCTTCGCCACCGACCATGATCGACAGCGAGGCTGCGATCGCGCCCGCCTCGCCGCCGGACACCGGGGCGTCGAGCATCTGCACCGATTGCCTTGCCAGGCGAGCCGCACAGGCGCGCGCGGTCGAGGGCGATATCGTGCTGTGGTCGATGACCAGCGTACCGGCTGCCAGGCCCTGCGCGGCACCCGACTCGCCGAACAGCACCTGCTCGACGTCGGCGTCGGCGGTGACCATGGTGATGATCGCGTCGCAGCGCTCGGCCAGGGACGCCGGCGACTCGCAGTACACCGCTCCTTCGGCCACCAGCGACTCGGCCGAGGCCGCCCGCCTCGCGTAGACCGCGACCGGGAACCCGGCGCGCATCAGGTTGGCCGCCATCGGCCGACCCATCACGCCCAGTCCGATCACGCCGACCCGCATCGCCGGCATCGCGACGGCCGCAGCGCGCATTGCACTGTCCTTGTCCTTGTCCACTGTCTATTTCTTCCCGTGATAGGCGGTATCGGGCTGGCCGGGCCAGCCGAGTTCGATCGCCTTGCGCAATTCGCCCAGGGTCGCGAAACCCTGGCGGGGAATCGCATCGTAGACGATGCCCTGGCGTCGGTTGACCTCCTTCGCCACGCCGGCGATGGCGTGCAGCGACCAGCCCTGCAGCGACAGGTCGTCGGGCAGCTCCGGCGGCTTCTTCGCCTCGTTGCGCCAGGTGCCGCGCAGCGCGGTGTTGTTCGTGCCCTTGGAGTCGTCGCGCGCGCGGCTGACCAGCAGCAGGTCGAACTCGACGACCTCGCCCTTGCGCAGCACCTTGCCGGTGAGTTGCCACGGCGGCAGGAAGGTACCGGCGGCGCTGGGCGTCTCGACGGATAGCGGCTGCTGCTCGTCCTTCACCGCGATGGTGCGCTCGCGCCCCAGCGCCTGCGGCCCGTCCGGCACCGCGCGCTCGAGCAGGCGCAGGGTCAGGTTGAGCAGCAGCGTCGGGCCATCCACCGCGGGCATCAGCGCGCCCTGGCGTGCCAGCACCAGGTCGCGCGTGAGCAGCGCCTTCTGCCCGATGATCAGTACCGTGCCCGACTGCGGCCCGGCCTTGCGCTGCTCGTCGAGCACCAGCCGGATGTCGTTGCCGGCGGTGCGTTCGAAGCTCCAGCGTGCCTTGAATCCCGCCTTCGGTTCCGAGGCATCGAGGGTGATCAGGTTGCCGCGATACCAGGCTGCCCCGGGCTTGCGCGCGGCGACCTCGCGATCGACCGCTGGCGACGGCAGGCGGGCCGCGGCCGCAGGCGGAGCCTGGCCCGGCGCCTGGGCCAGCGCGGCCCCGCTGCAGGCGATCAGCGCTGCCAGCAACCACGCCGCCTGCGGCCAGCGCAGCGCGCCACGCCTGGCCTGGATGCTCACCGCCGCTCCCCGGCCATGCGCTCGAGCACGCAGACCAGCGCGGACGAATCGAGCCCACCTTCGCCGGCGCCGACCAGTGCGTTCAACTGCTGCGCCACCAGCGCAGTGCCCGGCAGGTCCAGCCCGAGCGCATGCGCCTCGTCGACCATGCGGCCGAGTGCATCGGCATGCAGGCCGGCCGGGGAACCGGACGCGAAGTCGCGCGAAAGCATGCGTGCACCCTGCACGTCGAGTATCCGGCTGGCGGCAAAGCCCCCGGCGAGCGCCGCGCGCACCCGGCTGGCATCCGCGCCCAGCCGGCGCGCCAGTGTCAGTGCCTCGGCCACGGCTTCGACGGTCAGTGCCTCGACCATCCGGTGGCAGCCGGCCACCACCCTGCCCGCTCCGATCGCACCGACGTGGCGAAGGTCTCCGCCGATCCGCTCCAGGAGGGGCCGGGCGCGCTCGAAGGCAGGCGCGCTGCCACCGACGCGCAGGGCGGGCACGCCATCGCCACCTTCGACCTGTGCCACGTCCAGCATGTCCACGCCGAGCGCAGCCAGGCGCGCGGCGACCGCCTGCACGTCGTGCGGTGCAAACGTGCCGAGGTCGACCACCAGCGGTCTGGGCAGGCCGTCCGGCACGCCTGCGAAAACCGCCAGCAGTGCCGCGGCATCTGCCGGCACGGTCAGGCCGGTGAGCAGCACCTCGCAGCCACCCGGCAGCGCCGCCGGCGTCGCACACCAGTGCGCACCGGCGTCGATCAGTGGCGCCACCGCCTCGCGCCCGTTCGCATGCACCGACAGCGCGATGCCTGCGTCCAGCAGCAGGCGTGCGGCCTGAAGGGAAAAGCGTTCCTTTCCGTCGCCCGCTGCCAGTCCCACCCGCTGCGACGCCACGCCGGCAGCGCCGGTCACTTGTTCTTCTTCTTTTTCTTGCGGTCCTTCGAACCCGCCTTGCCCTTGCCGTCCGCATCACCGTAACCGACGTCGCGTACCTCGGTATTCATCTTGACGTCGTTGCGGCGCTGGGTGGCGATCAGCTCGCCGGTCTGGAAATAGTCGCCGGCCACGGCCAGTTCGGCCGCCTTGTCGAACTCGGGCGACCATTCGCCGAGCGAATAACCGAACCAGGGCGACTGCGGCCGCAGCGGCGGCAGACCCAGTTCTTC
The DNA here is from genome assembly GCA_947458265.1 of Betaproteobacteria bacterium. GTDB lineage: Bacteria > Pseudomonadota > Gammaproteobacteria > Burkholderiales > CAIKXV01 > CAIKXV01. Next base: position 80,372 of record CANGYF010000011.1, on the reverse strand, counting down.
CCAGATCTTCTTCGCGTTCTCCATGAACTCGCGCTTGGGCAGCGAGATCGGCGGGAACTTCTCCTTCAGCGTGGCATCGATCAGCACCGAGGCATCGGTACCGCCGTTGCGCTTGCTGCGCGGGCCATGGCCCTGGTCCCGATGAGCCAGGATCTCGATGTCCAGCGCCGGGTTCGCGCGATAGGACATGGCCCAGAGCAGTGCGTCCGCATTGTTCGGATCGATGTCCTCGTTGACCGCAATCACGTACTTGCCGGCCGCGCGGTGCAGCGAGGCTGCGCCGTACATCGCGCGCCAGATCTCGTTGCGAGGCGTGTTCGTGTCCATGATCAGCGCGACCACCTTGCGCAGGTTGGTCAGCGGCTCGTGCATGACCACCTTCTTCACGCCCTGGATGCCGAGCACGTTCTTCAGGTGGTTGTGGAACAGCGGCTCCATCGCCACGCGCTTGATCAGGCTCGATTCGCTCGGCGTCACCTGCGAGATGATCGACGTGAGGATCGCCTTCTTCTTGCGCGTGATGCAGGTCACGTCCATGAACGCGTTGAATTCCTGCAGGTTCACGTGACCGTGCGACTCGCCGAACGGCGCCTCGGGCTCCAGCCATTCGGTGTTGATGAAGCCCTCGATCACCACCTCTGCCTCGGCCGGCACCAGCAGGTCGACCGTCTTCGCACGCACCACGTTGACCGGCGCGCCGACCAGGCCGCCGGCGACATGGAACTCGTCTACCGTCTCCGGCAGCTTCTGCACCGAGGTGAAGGTGATGCAGGGTGGCGCACCGAGCACCACCGCGGCGGGCAGGCGCTCGCCGCGCGCCTTGGCCTTCTCCCAGTGGATGAAGATGCCCGGCCGCAGTTCGAGCGACGGGTTCATGCCGAGCCGCCGCTGGCCCTTCACCTGGCCGCGGTAGTTGCCCATGTTCTGCACGCCGGTCTCGGGATCCTTCGTGATGTACTGAGACAGCGTCGTGTACGGTGCGTTGTCCCAGCCCGGCGTGGAGATCGGCACCGGGATCGCATCCAGGCCCATGCCGGGCTTGTCGAGGTCATCGCCCATGATCACGATCTCGTGGCAGGGAGCGTGCTCGACGATGCGCGGCGGGATCGGGTTGGCGGCCGCCTTGTTCCAGGTGGCGTCGATCTGGTCGAGTTCGCAGCCGATACCGATGCGATAGATCTCGCGATTGGCGGCAAGCGCGCCCACCACCACCGGGATGTCGTACTTGCGGCCCTTGCTGTCGACCACGTTGTTGAACAGGAAGGCCTTGCGATCCTTCTCCTCGATGCCGCCGCGGAACTGCCAGCGCACCAGCGGATGCATCTCGGTGTCCTTGTTGATGGGCCGGTCGACCGTCACCAGCAGCCCGGCCTTGCCCAGCGCGGCGATGTGGTCGTGAAGGTCCGGATAGGTGCGGGGCAGCGCGGCGCCGGCCTTCTTCGCGGCGGGGCGCTTCGCGGCCGTGCGGGTGGATGTCGCGGATGCCGCGGATGCGACATTGTTGCTGCGGGGCACGACCTTCGCGCCGGTCTTCTTCACTGCCATGTCGATGAACCCCCTCCTTGGTGGACGCCCGTTTATACCAAGTTCGGCAGCCCCTCGCGCGAAGAGGATCAGCGCTTTGCGTGGGCGCCGTTGAAGCGGCCATCGAGCAACGCCGCCGCATGCTTGAACTCTAGCCGTGCGATGTGCTCGGACAGGCGCAAGTGGTCGGCCGGATCCAGCCGCCGCTGCAATGCAGCCGACAGACCTTCGAAGCATTCGATCGCAGCCATGTCCTGCTGGCGCAGCAGGGCCACGAGACGCAGCGCGGACTCGGGATGGAAATCGTCCTCCGGTACGGCACCACCAACCGACAACCGGTGCGTCCCTGCCCCGCCTGCCGGCAAATCGCCGGGCGCTGAGAATCGCGATTCGGCCGCGGCCCGCAATTGCTCGATGGCCGCCGCCAGGCGTGCCATCGTCCCCGGCAGCAGTGCAGCGTCCTCGCGGCGACACAGCGCTTCGGCCTCGGCAGCCAGTGCATGGATGCCGTTGGCGCCCAGCGTCCCCGCGGAGCCTTTCATCCGGTGCATGCGCATCGCGCAATCGGCGAAGGCAGTGCCATCCAGCGGGCCGTCAGGCAGGCTGACGTCTCCGGGATCGCGCAGCCAGCGCACCAGCATGCGCCGGAACAGCGCTGCATCGTTGCCCATCCGTCCCTTCGCATCTTCGGTATCGATGCCATCGACCTGCGGCCATGCGTCATCGCCGGCGACAGTGGTCGGGACGCTGGCCGGGGGCGTCTCGACCGGCGGCGGTTGGCGCAGGTGGTTGAGGATGCATGCCACGGCGGTCTCCGCGTCGAAGGGCTTGCCGAGGAATCCGTCCATGCCGGCCGCGGCGGCGCGCTGGCGCTCGCTGGCCAGCACGCCGGCCGTGAGCGCGACGATCGGCAACGTCACCAGTCCCAGCTCCTTCCGGATGCGGCGTGTCGCCTCGTGGCCGTCGAGCACCGGCATCTGCACGTCCATCAGCACGATGCCATAGGCGGCGGGCCGCTCGCGCAGCACGTCGATCGCTTCCTGTCCATTGCGCGCGACGTCCACGCGCGCGCCTTCGATCTCGAACAGCCGCCTGGCCACCTCGAGGTTCAGCTCGCTGTCGTCGACCAGCAGGATGCGCGCCGCCTGCAGGCGACGCGCGTCGGACGGCAGTGAATTCGCAGGCACCGGCAGTCGCGATGCATCGGCCAGCGCCAGCGTGAGCTGCACCTTGAAGACGCTGCCGCTGCCCGGCGTGCTCTCAACACCGATGCTGCCATCCATCAGCTCCACCAGCCAGCGCACGATCGACAGACCGAGTCCGGTGCCTCCGAAGCGCCGCGTGGTCGAGGCATCGGCCTGGGAGAACGGCGCGAAGATCAGTGCCTGCTGCTCCGGCGCGATGCCGATCCCGGTGTCGCGGACTTCGAAGCACAGGACGGAAGCGGCCGCACCGGCCGCGGCAGGCGCAGCGCGTACGATCAGGTCCACCCTGCCCTGCTCGGTGAACTTGATCGCGTTGGCGAGCAGGTTGCACAACACCTGATTGAGCCGCAGCGGGTCGCCCTCCAGCACCTCGGGCAGGTCGGGTGCCATGGACACGCCGAGCGGCAGCCCCTTGGCATCTGCCTGCACGCGGGCGATCGCGACCGCCTCGTCGATCAGGGTGCGCAGCCGGAACGGCTGGCGCTCGAGGTCTAGTTCGCCGGCCTCGATCTTGGACAGGTCGAGCACGTCGTTGACCACCCCGAGCAGCGAGTTGCCGGACAGGCGGATCTTGTCGAGCAGGTCGGCCTGCCCCGGGTCGAGCGCCGTCCTGCCGAGCAGGTGGGACAGGCCGATCACCGCATGGATCGGCGTGCGGATCTCGTGGCTCATGTTGGCGAGGAACCCCGATTTGGCCTTGCTGGCCTCCTCTGCCCGGCGCGTCTGCGCCTGGAGGTCGATGCTCGCCCTCTCCAGTTCCTCCGTCTTGACGCGCAGGGACTGCTCGACCTGCAGACGGCTCTGCACCTCGGCCTGCAACTGGGCATTGCTCCCCAACAACAGGGCGGATTCACGGTCGAGCGCCTCGGCCCTCTCCAACGCGCGCGCCGCCTGCTGCTGCGATCTCGCAAAGGCAAAGGCCGCCAGCACGACGAGGGGTACCGAGACCGCGGCCACCAGCAGCATGAGGGGAGAAGCAAGGGTTCCATGCACCGAAGAGCGGGGCACGATCGTGACGAGGCTGGCCGTGGACTCCAGCACCGGCCATGCGATGGCGATTGCCGCCGACGATCCGGCCAACGCCTGCCACCATCGCTGGGCCTCGTAGCTGATGGGTGTCGGGACCCCGAGCACAAGCGATTCGGCTGCGTCCAGCAACTCACGGCGCGGCATGCTCGAACTCGCATCGAGGATGGGCGCAATACCGCGTGGAAGGACGAATTCCATGTACCGAACGCTGCCTTCGAGACCCGCCAGATAGTCCGAGACCAGCGACGCTTCGGCGGTGGCGATGAGATAGCCGACCACCTGCTCGTTCACGAGAACCGGCAACCGGACGTTCATGCGGCTCGGCGCCTCGGCGAAGCTCACGACCCCCGGTTCCCATCGGTCCCACGGGGCTGGTTCCGATGCTCCCGACTGGGCCGAATCGATGATTAGCTCACCATCGTGGGTGACCAGCAACAACCTGTAGAACCTGAAGTTCCCCGCCTCCAACTGCTCGGAACGTGCCCGTACGAACAGGTTCTCGATCAGCGCCCGGCTGAGATCGAGCCCGTATCGCTCCGACACGCCGAGGGCCCGGTTGGCAAAGTAGCTCTTGACCTCCACTGCCTCGCTCAGGAACCTGGCCGAATCGAGCCAGCCGCGGATGCCCTGGGAGAGAACCGTCGCCCTGCGCTTGCTGTCGGAGATGAGACGCTGCTCCGCGGCAGCCCTGGACTGCTGATGCAGGCTGTACATCCCCGCAAGCATTGCCCAGCAGTAGCCCACCAGCAGGGCCCCTGCGATCCACCAGCTGATCCGTGTCCTTCTCGAGGCCTCGAGCATCGGTGCGCCACGGCTCATGGGAACACGCGCCGCTGCGCGGCAACCGCGTCAACCTGGCAGCTGTCCGGTGTCCGCGTCGGTCGAACGCGAACCCGGTCCAGGCAGCGCGCGCGGCGCGAGGGCATCACTTCGCGGGACGGATCTTCGCGAAGAATTCGGGGAAGTAGCTTCGAATCCCCGGGTAGTACTTGTCTACCAGCCGGTCGTAGGTGCCGTCGGCCTTGATGCGCCGCAGATACTCATTGTAGGCATCGCGCAGGGCCGGGGCCTCTTTCAGGAACGCAGCGGCCAGCACCTGGTGCTCCGAAATCGGGCCAAGCACCTTGATCCTGCCGCTCCAGCGCCGAAGGTCGATGATCAGGTCCGGTACGTCGAGAAGGGTGAAATAGGCTTCCTTACCGAGCATTGCCGGCACCATTTCGTTCAGGTTGGTGCTCTTGGTGTAGGACCGAAGATCCAGCCCTATCCCCCTCAACCCGTAGGCAGCCGGGTCCAGGCAGGTTCCCTCCATCACCAGCAGGCTCTTCTTGCCGATGAGCTGGCGGGTAGCCTGGATGTCGGCCGCGATCGATCCGGTCGGCTTGATCGGGCGTTCGGGCGCCTCGGATCGGGTCACGAGCAGGACCTGCGAGGGGAACACGGGGTCGGAGAAGTTCAGCAGCGTTTCCCGCCATGGCAGCCGGGTGAATCCGGTGGCGATCATGTCGCCGCGCTGCGGCACTGCCTCGCCCAGCAAGGCCTTCCCGCCTTCCACGCGCACCTTGCGACCGAGCAGGTCGCCGACCACCGTATAGAAATCGGAGTAGACGAGGCGGTAGCGAACGCCGATGTGCTTGGCGAAACCCTGGACGATCTCCGCGTCGAGACCGTCTCCAGCCCCGGTGACGAAGTTGGCATAGCGAATGCCCAGATGACGCAACTCACCTCGCGCCTTGATCTCCGCGAGATCGGCCGCGCTGACTGTCGTGCTGACTGTCGCGACAGACATGCAAAGGGCAGTAAGGCAGAACAGGAACCTAAACTTCATGTCAGCTCCACAAAAGACTATTCAGGGTTGCCCGGCCTTGCAGATTCGAGACAGATTCAGGGTCGGAATGCGAGGCAAAAAAACCGTCAGCAAAATAGCACGAAAGGCACGCGACGTGCGCCCGAACCGGGGCAGCCGCAACAAGGGCGGCCATGACACGGGGCCGGTCAATCCGCGCGGATACCAGCCGCCTTCACCACCTGCGTCCAGCGCGCGATCTCGGCGCGGATCTGCGCGGCGAACTGGGCGGGCGTGCTGCCGACCGGCTCTGAACCCTCGGTTGCCAGCAACGCCTTCATCTCGGCGCTGTTGACCGCCCTGGCGGCCTCGACATGCAGGCGCTCGACCACCGCCTGCGGCGTGCGAGCGGGCGCCAGCAGGCCGGTCCACGACGCATATTCGAACCCGGCGACGCCAGCCTCGGCGACCGTGGGCAGTTCCGGCAGCACGGCAGCCCGGCGGGCACCGGTGGTGGCCAGCGCGCGAACGCGCCCGGCACGCGCCTGCGACAGCACGGTGGAGATCGTCGCCATGCTCACCTGCACCTCGTTCGTCATCAGTGCCTGTACCGAGGGTGCGCCGCCCTTGTACGGCACGTGCACCAGCCGCACGCCGGTCAGGTGCATGAACAGTTCCATCGACATGTGGGTGCCGGTCGCCGCGCCGCTGGTGCCGTAGTTGAGCTGGCCAGGCCGCGCGCGGGCGAGCGACAGGAGGTCCTGGACGGACTTCACCTGCAGCGACGGGTGCACCACCAGCAGGTTGGGGAACGCGGACAGCAGCGTGATCGGTGCGAAGTCGCGCTGGCTGTCGAACGGCAGCTTCGCGTGCAGCGCGGGTGTCGCGGTGAAGGATGCGGCGACCGCCAGCAGCGTGTGGCCATCCGGCGCGGCGCGCGCAACGATGTCGGTGCCGATCACGCTGCCCGCCCCCGGGCGGTTGTCGACCAGCACGTTCTGCCCCAGGGCGGCGGCGAGCTGCTGCGCGAGCGGCCGCGCGACGAGGTCGGTCGAGCCGCCAGCGCTCTGCGGCACGATCAGGCGCAGCGGCTTGGCCGGCCAAGCCGGCTGCGGCTGCGCCACCGCCGGGGCGGCGGCGACGATCGACAGCACCGACGCGACGGCGGCGAGGGCGTTGGCAACCGATGGCGGCAGGCGCATCGCTCAGTCCACCTGCAGCCCGAGGGCCTTGACCAGCTTGATGTTGCTGGCGATCGTGTCCTGCACCAGCGCCCTGAACTCGGCCGGGGTCGACACCACGATCTCGGTCGCCTGTGCTGCGAAGGCAGCCTTGACCTCGGCGCGGGCCATGGTAGCCACCAGCGACTTGTGCAGGCGGTCGAGGATCGGCTGCGGCGTCTTCGCCGGCGCGATGATCCCGTTCCAGGCGCTGTAGTTGTACTTCGGGATCGTCTCCGCGATCGACGGCATGTCGGGCAGCAGCGACGTGCGCCTGGGCAGGGTGTGCGCGAGCGCCACGACCTTGCCGGACCTGATCAGCCCGAGTGAAGACGGGGCCGGATTGATGGACCAGTGCGACTCGCCCGTCATCACCGAGGGCACGGCGCCGCCGCCCTTGAACGGCACGTGCAGCGACTCGAACCGGCCGATGTTCTGCAGCAGCGCCCCGGCGAGGTGGCTCTGCGAACCGTTGCCGGAGGAGGACATGTTCAGCGCCCCCTTCTTCGCGCGAGCGAGCTCGACCAGGTCGACCACCGACTTCACGCCCAGCGACGGATTCACGATCAGCACGTTCGGCGTGATTCCGATGGTACTGATGTACGCGAAGTCCTTCATCGGGTCGAACGGCTGCTGCTTCTGCACGAAGGGGGCGACCGTCAGCGCGGGCGGCGAGGAGTAGATCAGCGTGTAGCCGTCGGGGACGGAATTGCGGCCGATGATCATGCCGAGCACGCCGCCGGCGCCGGGGCGGTTGTCCACCACCAGCTGCTGTCCGAGCTCCTCGCCCAGGTACTGCGCCACGATGCGCCCGAGCGTATCGGTACCGGTGCCCGGGGCGTTGGGCATCACCAGGCGCATCGGCTTCACCGGCCAGCCGGCGCTGCCCCCCTGCGAAAACGTCGGTCCTGCCGCCATGCACAGCACTGCGGCACCCAGGGCCAGGTCGGTCTTTCGCATCCACTCCTCCTCGAGATATCGCCGGGCGGGCCATGCCTGCCGCGGGCTTCGGGCGTCATGCGCCGGCGCAGGACCGGCGTGCGGCCGATACCGGCACCGGACCGGTCCGACCGCTGTCTTTCTCACAGCATACCGCAGCTTCGGCCGGCGGCACCGGCCGCTGCCCCGATCACGGCCAGGTGCGTGTTCAGTGCCTCATGCTGCGCGCCGACGCCACGTTGGTGCAAAGGCCGTTCATGCGCGTACCAGCACGCGGCCGCCCTCGACGCGCACCGGGTAGACCTTCAGGTCGATGGTGCACGGCGCGGTCAACGCCCGGCCAGTCCGGATATCGAACAGGCCGCTGTGGATCGGGCATTCGATACGGCCCTCGGTGATGAAGCCGTCGGCCATGCTCGCCAATGCATGGGTGCACTGGTCATGGGTCGCGAAGATCGAGCCATCGATGTTGTAGAGGCACACCGGCTCGCCCTTCACACGCACCAGCAGGGTGCCAGCATCAGGGACGTCGCCGTCCGCGCATACGTCAGTCCAATCGCTCATCGTTCGTCTCCGCCGTCCTCAGCAGCCGCCAGCGATGCGGAAGATCTCGCGCAGCCGCCCGGGGTCCTTCGTCTCGCCGAGCGCCACCATCAGCAGGATGCGCGCCTTGATGCCGCTGAGGTAACCCGACGAGATCGCCCCCTTGCGTACGAGGCTCTGCCACGAGCCAGGATAGCCCTTGCCCGGATGTGGCGCGCCGGAGGGCAGGCGCGATCCGGCGATCACCGGGATACCGGCGTCGATCGCCATGCATACCCCCTCGTAGAACGGCAGGTTCACGTTGCCGCCGCCGGTGGCCTCGACCACGATGCCATCGACCTTCGCGTCGACGCAGGCGCGAAACAGCAGGTTGCTCGAGCCCTGCACCATGCGGATCACATGCACGTCCGGGCAGATGTGGTCGACTTCGAGGTGCACCCTGCGCCCCGGCGTGGAGAAGAACGTCACGCCCTGGCTGCTCACCGAACCGATCGGTCCGCCGTCGCGGCCGCCGAAGCAGGTGAGCAGTTCCGGGTTGACCTTCGTCGCATCGACCGCGGAATGGATCTCGCTGCCCAGCGCGACCATCACGCCGCGTTCGCGCGCGGAAGGGCTGGCGGCGATGCGCACTGCGCACAGCAGGTTGCGCGGGCCGTCGGCGTCCTTCTCGTCTGCGTTGCGCTGTGCACCGGTGACCACGATCGGCCGCTCGCTGCCCACCGTGAGGTCCATCAGGTAGGCGGTCTCCTCCAGCGTGGCCGTGCCGTGCGTGACCACGACGCCGGAGACGTCCGGGTCCTGCAGCACCTTGCGCAGCGTGTCGCGCAGGCCGAACGCCGTCCCGCTGTCCATCAGCGCGCTGTTGATGTTCGAGTGCTCGACGATCCTTACCTCGGCCACCTCCGGCAGCTCCGGGATCGCCGACACCAGGTCGGCCGCCGAGGCCGCGGATACATGGCCGCCGAGCTTCGCGTCGTACTTCGATGCAATGGTGCCGCCGGTACCGACGACGCAGACGAGTGGTTTCTTCATGCGGGCTTCCTTCAGTCCATCCTGAGCAGGCGGCGGGCGGACAGTCCGAGGATTGCCGCCCGGTCGGCCGGGTCGATGCGCAACAGCCGTTCGACGACATCGACCGGCCGGGTGTAGCTCATGTCCGCAGGGCAGTCGCTGCCCATCAGCACGCGGTCGGCGCCGACCTGTGCGATCAGGTTGAGCAACGTCTGGTCGTCGTGCGCGATCGTGTCGTAGTAGAAGCGGCGCAGGTAGGCCGACGGTGGCCGGGGCAGGTGCGCCAGCTCCTTGCGCACCGTGTAGCCGTGGTCCCAGCGGCCGGCGAGCACCGGCAGCGTGCCGCCGGCATGCGGCAGCACGACATCGAGCTTCGGAAAGCGATCGAGCACCCCGCCGAAGATCAGCGACGCGGCGGCGATCGCGGTGTCGGTCGGGTTGCCGATCAGGTTGCGCAGGTGGTACTTGCGCATGCGCTCGGCACCGACCGGGTTCACCGGGTGCAGGAAGATGGGAAGGCCCAGTTCCTCGCAGCAGGCGTACACCGGGTCGAAGGCCGGTTCGTCCAGGTTGAGGTCCATCACATGGGTGGACAGGTAGACGCCGCGGATGCCGGGCAGCGTCGCGGCGCGCCGCACCTCGGCCACCGCCAGTTCGGGCGCCTGCATCGGCAGCGTCGCCAGGCCCACCAGGCGCTCCGGATGCAGCAGGTGCGCCTCCGCCAGTCCGTCGTTGTATGCGCGGGCGAGCCGGTCGCCGAACTCGGGGGAGGCCCAGTAGACCATCGGCTGCGTCAGCGACAGCGCATGCACGTCGACCCGCGCTGCATCCATCTCGCGCAGGCGCGACGGCAGGTCGATGTAGGTCTGCTGGAAGGTGGCCTTGTATTTCGGCACCGCGAAGGTGACATTGCCGCGCGGGTTGCGGCCGATCTCGGCCCCGTTCGCAGGCCCTTCGGCCTCGAGCAGCCTGACCCATGCTTCGGGATACCAGTGCGCATGGATGTCGATGCTCGTCATCTGAAGATGCTCCAGTGGCCTGCGGTTGCGGAAACCTGAATGCTGCGGGAATATACTGAAAAAAAGACGATTCGCCGCGACCGGAGGAACGATGCATCGGGAAACAGCCAGGGGCAATACGTCCATGCGTCGAGTCGCGGCGATGGCCGGCACGATGGTCCTGTCCGCAGTGGCGGCCTGCGGTGCATGGGCGCAGGCATTCCCGACCAAGCCGATCCGCCTGGTAGTGCCGTTCGCGCCGGGCGGCGGCACCGACCTCACGGCACGGCTGGTCGGCGCACGGCTGACCCAGCGCCTCGGGCAGCCGGTAATCATCGACAACCGGCCTGCGGCTTCCGGCGTGGTCGGTGCCGACCTGGTCGCAAAGGCGGTCCCCGACGGCCATACGATCCTCACGGCATCGGTCACCTTCGTGATCAGCTCCGCCCTGCAGAAGGGGCTTCCCTACGATGGCTTCCGCGACTTTGCACCGATCACGCTGCTGATCTCGGCACCGCTGGGCGTGCTGGTCCATCCGTCGTTCCCGGCGAAGACGATGGGCGAGCTGATCGCCCAGGCGAAGGGCCAGCCCGGCCGCATCAACTACGGCTCGTCGGGCCCGGGCAGCATCGCCCACCTGTCGACCGAAGTGATGGCCGCGATGGCCGGCATCAAGCTCACGCATGTGCCGTACAAGGGCGTGGCCGCCTACACCTCGGCGGTGCTGTCCAACGAGATCCAGGTCGGCCTCACCAACCTGTTCTCGACCGAGAGCTTCTGGAGGCCGGGTCGACTGCGCCTGCTCGCCCACACCGGCGCGCGGCGCATGGAGACACTGCCCGAGGTCCCCACGGTTGCCGAGTCGGGCGTGCCGGGCTACGACGCGACCATCTGGTTCGGCTTCATGGCACCTGCGAAGACCCCGCCCGCCATCGTGCAGCAGCTCTATCGCGAAATCCGCGCGATCGCCGATACGCCTGAGGTGCGCCAGACACTGGTCGCGCAGGGCAACGACGTGGTGGCGAACACGCCGCAGGAATTCGCGAAGTTCATCCGTGCCGAGGCCACCCGGTGGGGCGATGCCGGCCGGCGGCTCGGCGTGGCCATCGAATGAATACGCAACGCACCGGAAGCGACCGCACATGACCCTCGACATCCAGCATGTCTACGACTTCGCCCTGCTCGGCGAAGTGCCGGCCAACCCGACCAGCCTCGAGGTGACCGCGCGGCGCCTGCTGTCCGGGCCCGACATCAAGAGCGGCAAGTCGTCCACCGTGGGCGCCGTGCTGCGCGGCGAACACATCATCTGCACGCTCGGCCGGCAGGCGCGCGGCACCGGCGCCAAGGCGCACTCCCACCCGAACGAACAGTTCAACTTCATCCTGCACGGGATGATGATGAGCGACATCGAAGGCGACCGTGTGTTCGCCGGGCCCGGCACCATCCTGCATACCCCCGGCATGGTGGTGCACACCGGGCTGGCCTGCCCAGACGAAGACCTGGTGTTCCTCGCGGTCAAGGACACCCGGCATGGCATCGTCGGGCCGCCGGTCGACGGCCGCTACGACGGACCGAACTGCTTCGCGGGTTTCGGCAGCCGCAGCGCCGAGCCGCCGGCCACCACCGCACAGGCGCTGGCTGAATGGCGCTCGATGCCGCCAGGCCCCGGCAAGCGCTACGTGTACGGCATGGTCGACGCGGACGGCCCGCGCGACGGCCCGGCGAGCGCTTCGCTGTCGCTCGCCGGCGAGGCGCTGCTGGCACCGGGCGTGCACGGGCGCCTGCTCACCGGCGAGCGGATACATGTCGGGGTGCTGCGGCTTGCGCCGGGGGCCACGCTGCCGGCACATGCGCATGGCAACGAGCAGTTCACCTTCGTGGCGGAGGGCAGCCTGCAGGCGGAACTCGACGGCACCCTCGTCGAGGTACCGAAGCACAACATGCTGCACCTGCCCTCGGGCCGGCGCCATGCGCTGCATGCCCCCGACGGGGCGCTGGTCGTCCTGGCACAGGACGCTCGGACCGCATACGCAGCGTAGCCGCGCGGCCGGAGTCGCCGGCGCGCGCAGTCCCCTCGTGAGAAACTTCGGGGACCATCCCTACGCAGCCACCCATCCATGGACAGTTTCGAACAGGCCCGGCAGTTGTTCCTCGAGGGCCTCGCCTGCCTCGGCAGCAACGACCTCGAAGGCGCCGATGCGCGGTTCTCCGGCTCGCTTCAACTCCTGCCCGACCGCCCGTCGACGCTGACCAACCGGGCGGCCGTACGCCTGCGCCTGGGCCGACTGGGCGAGGCCGAAGCGGACGCACGCCAGGCGGTGGCGATCGACGATCGCTATGCCGATGCGTGGCTCAACCTGGCGCTGATCGCGCTGGAGCGCGGCGATACCGAGGCGGCCGCAGGCCACCTGCAGACCCTTACCTGGCTCGACCGGAAGCACCATCAGGGCTGGCTGCTGTCTGCTCGGGTGCGCGACCTTCAGGGCCGGTTCGAGGATGCGGCCGACTGCTACCGCAAGGCGCTGGCGATCAAGCCGGACGACTTCGTCACGCTGATGAACCTGGGTGCGGCACTGAACGACCTGGGCCAGCTGGCCGAGGCACTGGAACAGCACGACCGTGCGCTGCAGATCGACCCCCGGCATGTCGAGGTCCTGTCCAACCGCGCGGTCGCGCTGGCCGGCCTGGGACGCTATGACGAGGCCCTCGCCGGCTTCGAGCAGTGCCTGTCGATCGATCCTGCAATGCCGGAAGGCTGGACCGGCAAGGCGATGGCGCTGGTGTCGCTGAAGCGCCCGGCCGATGCCCTGCCTTGCCTGAAAGAAGCCAATCGGGTGCAGCCCGGCTTCGCACCCGCCTGGTCGATGCGTGCAGCGCTCGTCGCCGGGATGGAGGGGCCGGACGAAGCCCTGCCACTGCTGGAGAAAGCCGTCGAACTGGCGCCAGCGAATGCCGAGGACCAGCTCAGCCTGTCGCACCTGTACCTCGGGCGATTCGATTTCGAACGCGGCTGGCCGGCCTACGAAGCACGCCTGCGCCGGCCCGTTTCGGAGCGCCTGCAGACCACGAAGCCGCGCTGGGACGGCACCACGACCGCAGCCCGGCTGTTCGTCTGGGCCGAGCAGGGCATCGGCGACCAGGTGCTGTATTCGACGATGTTCCCCGACCTGCTGCAGCGCATGCCCGGCACGACGATCTCGGTCGAGGGCAAGCTGCTGCCGCTGTTCCGGCGCTCCTTTCCCCAGGCACGGTTCACCGCGCGCAACCAGCCGCCGCCCGAGTCCGGATACGACGTCCAGTTGCCGGTGGGCAGCCTCGGGGCCATCTTCAGGCCCGGCGCCACATCGTTCGCGGCCCACCGCGGCAGCGTGCTGCTGCCCGACCGCGAACGCGCACGCCAGGTACGTGAGCTCAGGCCGTTTCGCAACCGGAAGGTCTGCGGCCTGTCCTGGATGAGCGTCAACGCACAGGTCGGTGACGACAAGAGCATGCCGCTGGAGCGGATGCGCGAACTGCTGATGCTCGACGGGTTCGGTTTCCTGAACCTGCAGTACGGCGACGTCAGCGGCGAGGTCGCGCGCACCTGCGCATTGACCGATGCGCCGATCGAGACCGTGCCTGGCATCGATCTGTTCGGCGATATCGACGGGCTGGCGGCACTCATCGAGGCCTGCGACATCGTGGTCACCATCAGCAATTCGACCGCGCACCTTGCCGGTGCGATGGGCAAGCCGGTGCTGCTGCTGGTGCCGCGCTTCACCGGACGCATGTGGTACTGGAACACCCTTCCCGGCGACGCGCATCCGCCGTGGTATCCCTCGGTCCGGTTGCTGCGCCAGCACCGGCAGGGCGACTGGTCGGTGCCGCTGCAGGAGGCGAAGGCCGTGCTGGAGCAGCTGCTTTGAGCGTGCAGCCGGACGGACGCATCTCGCTGGTGGTCGGCTTCGACCAGCGCGAGGCAGTCGCGTACCACACGTTCTGCCAGAGCGTGCTCGAGAAGTCCTCGTTGCCGGTGCAGTTCACGCCGCTCGCGGAGAACACCCTGGCCGGCTACAAGGAAACGCACACCGACGGCAGCAATCGCTTCATCTACTCCCGGTTCCTGACCCCGTACCTGTCCGACTACCGCGGCTGGGCGATCTTCGCCGACGGCGACATGGTGTGCCAGGCCGACATCGCCGAGCTGTGGTCGTTGCGCGATCCTTCGAAGGCGGTGCAGGTGGTCAAGCATGACTACCTGACCAAGGCTAACGTCAAGTACCTCGGCAACCGCAACGAGAACTACCCGCGCAAGAACTGGTCGAGCGTCATCCTCTGGAACTGCGCGCACGAAGCGCACCGCGTGCTCACGCCCGAGTTCATCCAGCGCATGCCCGGCTCGTACCTGCACCGCTTCTCGTGGCTGGACGATGCGCTGATCGGCGAACTGCCGCGCGAGTGGAACTGGCTCGCGATCGAGTATCCCGAGAACCCGCAGGCGAAGCTGGTGCACTTCACGCTGGGCACGCCCTGCTTCGAGGAATACCGCGACCGCGAGATGTCTCCGATCTGGTACGCGACCTGGCGACGCCTGCGCGAGGGCTTCGACGACCACGACCCGGACTGAGGCAAAGGGCTGGCGGTCGCGTACTATCCGTGACCGATCTGCAGGAAGCACCGAACCCCAGCATGGCCATCGAAACCAGAGCCGGCGCACAGCGCGCCATCGCCGTCGCCGTGCAGTTGCCCGAGGTGGACGACGTCGAGTTCGAAGCCTCCCTCAAGGAGTTGCGCGAACTCGCGCGCACGTTGGGCTTCGAGGTCGTCGCAACCTTCACGCAGAAGCGCCAGGGCTTCGAGGCGACCACCTACGTGGGCGCCGGAAAGGTCGAGGAGATCCGGCTGTTCGCCGAAGGCAATGCCGAGTTCGTGCTGGTCGACCACGATATCTCTCCGTCGCAGGCTGGAAACCTGGAGAAAGCCGTCGGCTGCCAGGTCATGGACCGCGCGATGGTGATCCTGGAGATCTTCCACCGGCACGCCCGTTCGAACGCCGCGCGCGCGCAGGTCGAGATCGCCAGGCTGCGCTACCTCGCACCACGGCTGCGCGAGGCCGCCAAGCTTGCCGGGCCGCAGGGTCGACAGCGCAGCGGCGTCGGTGGCCGCGGCGCAGGTGAGTCCGCAGCCCAGACCGATCGCTCGCGAATCCGCGACCGGATCGCCGAGCTCAAGCAGGAGATCGAGGCGCTCGACCACGAGCGCCAGACCCAGCGCGCCCGGCGCCAGGACTCGCAGGGCGTGGCCCGGGTGGCGCTGGTGGGCTATACCAATGCCGGCAAGTCGACGCTGATGCGTGCGCTCACCGGCAGCGACGTGCTGGTCGAGAACAAGCTGTTCGCCACGCTCGACACCACCGTGCGCGTGCTGGTGCCGGAGGCGGTGCCGCGCGTGCTGGTCACCGATACCGTCGGCTTCATCAAGAACCTGCCGCACGACCTGGTCGCCTCGTTCAAGTCGACGCTCGAGGAGGCCGTCGAGGCCTCGCTGCTGCTGCACGTGGTCGATTCGAACGACCCGGGCTTCGAGCGGCAGCTCGAGGTCACCGAGCAGGTGCTGGCCGAGATCGGTGCTGGCGAGGTGCCCCGCCTCCTGGTGTTCAACAAGATCGACCAGGCGGGCGACGCGAAGGCCAGGGCCGCACGTACGAAGGCGCTGCGCGCACGCTACCCGAAGTGCATCGTGGTGAGCGCGGTCGAGCCGGAGGCCGTCGCACAGTTGCATGCCGCGATCATGGCGGTCTTTCGCAAGCGGCTGGCGAAGGCGAGCCTGTTCCTGCCCTGGTCGGCACAGAACCTGCGCGGGCAGGTGTTCGCAAGCTGCGAGGTGGTCGAGGAACAGTCCGATGCCGACGGCACGTTCTTCACCGTGCGCGCCGAACGCAAGGACATCGATGCGCTGCGCGAGCGGATCGGGCCGCAGGCCCGGCGCAAGCCACCGGCGTGAGCACAGGCGGGCCCGCCGGTACGGCACCGGCGGCGCGCTGATCGCGTCGGTCAGACCGGCATCGACATTCCTGCGTGGCGCTACTGCGGCTTGAATCCGATCGCCTTAACCAGCTTGCCGTACTTGGCGAATTCGCTGCGGATCAGCTCGGCGAAGTAATCGGGCGACTCGTAGATCATGCTCAGGCCAGTCGCCGTGAGCTTCTCGACGATGTCAGGGTGCCTCATCGCGCGGTTGATCTCTTCATTGAGGCGCATGACGATATCGCGCGGCATGCCCGCCGGGCCTACCCAGCCGAACCAGCCGCCCGACTCGTAGCCGGGCACGGCCTCGGCGGCGGCCGGAGCATCGGGCCACTGCGGCGTACGCGCCTTGCTGGTGACTGCCAGCAGGTTGATTCGGCCCGACTTGATGTGCGGCGTGAGTCCGGTGACGCCATCGACCCCCGCCATCACCTGCCCGCCCATCAGCTCGGTGGCGATCTGCGACGAGCCCTTGTACGGAATATGGTTGAACGAGAAGCCGGCCATCATGCGCAACTGCTCGAAGATGAGATGGGGAAATCCGCCCTCGCCATTGCTCGCCACGGTCAGCTTGCCCGGGTTCGCCTTGGCCCAGGCGATCATCTCGACCAGGTTCTTGAACGGGGCGTTGGTAGCGCCGACGACCACCAGGTAATTGGCGGTGGAAACCGCGATCGGCGTGAAGTCCTTCAGTGCGTCGTAAGGAACGCTCTTGCTGGTATGCGGCAGCACCGCGAGGTTACCGCCCTGCCCTGCGGCGAAGGTGTAGCCATCAGGCGTGGCCCGGGCGACGAAGTCGAGGCCCAGCATGCCGCTGGCGCCCGGCCGGTTCTCGACGATCACCGGCTGGCCGAGTCGTTCGGCCATCCTGGGCGCCATCAGCCGCGCCATGATGTCGGTCGTGTTGCCCGGCGGGAAGGGGATGACGAGCCGGATCGGCTTGTTCGGCCAGGCCTGCGCCTGCGCCTGCACACCCATGCTGACCACCAATGCCGCAGCCGCGGCGAACATCGAAAGAACGGACTTCGTCTTCACGGACAACCCCTCCTTGGGCAAACAGGCCTGTAGACCAGGCCACCTTGGTATCGGGTGCGGCACCGGGGCCTCCGGCACCTTCCAGCGATGCGCTGCTATGCAGCCGGGATGACAGGCAGCAGAACCGCGGCCTGATGCTTCGGCCCGGCGTGCAGCGTCACCTTGCCGCCGAAGATGGCCGGCGGACGATCGGTCTCGTCATCATGGACGAAGGGCCCGCAGCCCTTCATCGGGTTCTTCATGTTCGACAGCACTGCCGCGTCACCGTCGTACTCGTAGTCCTTGCCGCGGATGCTGAGCGCGATGCTGTAGCCCCTGGGCACCACGATGCAGGTCGGCCAGATCTCGACGTCGAGCTCGTAGACCTCGCCCGGGACCAGCAGCTGCTTTTCGCGGTGCGTGTGATACGGCCGCCAGGGCAGCGAGCGCGCCGCATCGAGCTCGCGGTGGGAGGCACGAAGCCAGCCCTGCGCGATGGGCGTGTGCGGATCGAGCGCCCCCTGGAACACGACTTCCTTGCCGGCCGGATCGAACACCCGCAGCACCGCGAAGATGTCCGCATCCACGGTCGAGGAAGACACGAACAGCTTGAGCGCGATCGGACCGGTGATTTCGGTGTCATGCTCGAGTGCGCCGGTGGAAAAGGTGGCACCGTCGCCCATGGCCTCGTAGGTGTGCACCGCGTCGGAAGCCGGCGGCTTGTCCGACAGGCGCATGCCGTCGGGGTCGAGGTGGAAGCGGGTCCACCGGGTACGCGCGAGCGGCCATTCGCGCTCGGCGCGCTCGACGAACGTCTCGCCCGGATGCCGCACCTGCAGCAGCACCGCAGGTTGCCGGTTCCAGCCGTTGTCGGCGCCCTTGAGGAAATGGTCAAAGAAGCGCTTCTGCAGACCGACGCCGTAGTCGGTGTAGAACGGCGCCCAGTGCGAGCCGCCGTGCACTTCCAGCCACTTCTGCTTCGAAGCCGCGCCAGCATAGCCCTCGAAATTGCCCCGGGGGTGCAGCCCCTGCCCGCCCCAGTTCGCCGCCGACAGCACCGGCACCGTGACGCGCGACAGGTCGGCGCTGCGTTCGCGATACCACTCGGTATCGGTCTCGCGCTCGAGCACCGCGCGCCACATGTCTTCGCGGTTGTTCTCCAGCTCGGCCTCGCTCAGCGTCTCGGGGCCGCAGGCGAGTTCGCCGGTGACCGGATGCTTCCGGCCGCGCTCACCGACGCCATGCTGCACCGTCTTGACCTGCATTTCCTGCCAGTTCTTGCGGAAGGTGCAGGCAATGCCGCCATGCCGGTGCGATTCGCGATAGGCGTCGTTCCAGCCCTCCCAGGCGCAGATCGCGGCCAGGTGCGGTGGCTGGGACGCAGCGACACGCCACTGGTTGCTCGCGTAGTAGGAAATGCCGTTGAGTCCGACCTTGCCGTTGCACCAGGACTGCACTGCAGCCCACTCGATGCAAAGGTGGAAGTCACGCGTCTCGCGCGCATTGTTGTGCGCGAGGTATCCCGGCGAGCGGCCCGCACCGCGCGAGTCGACGCGGATGCAGACGTAGCCATCGGGCACCCATTTCTCGGGATCGACCACCTCCCAGTTCTGGTACTGGTTGGTCGAGCCGGCGAGCGCGTCCGGATTCTCGCGCGCCATGATGTCCCAGGCGGTCTTGTAGCCTTCCTGGAAGGACAGGCCCTTGCCGTACGGCCCGTAGGTCATCAGCACCGGGTAGCGGCCCTCGGCGATCGGCCGGAAGATGTCGGCACGCAGCACCAGGCCGTCGTCCATGGTGATGGGCACATCCCAGTCGATGCGCATGCCATCGCGGGTCTCTGATCTGAACGCGGTCATGTTCCTGTTGCTCCTGTTGGTGCCGGGTGTACGCGAATCCGCGCGCAGGCATGGCCCGCGAGCGGCAACAGCGCACGATCGCCCTTTCGGGCACGGCAAGCGGGATAGTGCACCCGCGCCTCCTCCTTCATTCCGGCCGCTCGTTCTTGTGCGCGGTCTCGGAAAGTACAGATGCTTCTGTCTGCAGTTTAGGGTGCCGCAGCGCCAGCAGTCAATTCTGCCGAAGGATCTCGTGTACCGCTTCGATCACGCGCGACTGCTGGTCCTCGAGCCCGATCCACAGTGGCAGTCGCACCAGCCGGTCAGCAAGATCAGCAGTCACCGGCAATTCAGCCGCAGCGCGGGAGAAGCGCATTCCGCCCGGGGAACTGTGCAGCGGCACGTAATGCGACACCGCGTTGATGCCTCGCCGGGCGAGCTGGTCGATGAAGCCCGGCCGAGCGGCGCGGTCCGGCAGCAGGATGTAGTACATGTGCGCGTTGGCGGTGCATTCCGCCGGAACCGTGGGGCGGCGCAGATGGCCGGACGCCTCCAGCCCTTGAAACGCGTCGTGATAGACGTTCCACAACGCCAGCCGCCGGGAAGTGATCTCGTCGGCAGCCTGCATCTGGCCCCACAGGAAAGCCGCGGTCATCTCTCCGGGCAGGTAGGATGAACCGATGTCGACCCAGGTGTACTTGTCGACCTTCCCCTGCAGGAAATCGGTGCGGTTGGTCCCTTTCTCGCGAATCAACCGGGCACGGTGTGCCAGCGTCGGGTCGTTCACCAGCAGCGCCCCGCCCTCGCCCGACATGATGTTCTTCGTTTCGTGGAAGCTCAGCGTGCCCATCTGGCCGATGCTGCCCAGCGCACGGCCGCGGTAGGACGCCATCGCGCCCTGCGCCGCATCCTCGATGACCAGCAGCCCGTGGCGCGCGGCGATCGCCATCACCGTGTCCATTTCGCAGGCCACACCGGCATAGTGGACGACGACGATCGCGCGGGTGCGCTCGGTGATTGCGGCTTCGATCTTCGTTTCGTCGATGTTCAGCGTGTCCGGCCGGATGTCGACGAATACCGGCAAACCACCGCGCAGCACGAATGCATTGGCGGTGGACACGAACGTGTAGGACGGCATCACGATCTCGTCGCCCGGCCCGATGTCGGCAAGGATGGCTGCCATCTCGAGCGCCGCGGTGCACGAATGGGTCAGCAGCGCGGTTCGGCTGCCGGTGCGGCGCTCGAGCCATTCGCTGCACAGCGAAGTGAAATGCCCATCGCCCGCCAGCTGCAGACGGCGATTGGCTTCGCGTACGTGATCGAGTTCGGTCCCGACCATGAACGGTCGATTGAACGGGATGGTCTGCACTGCAGCCCCGGATGCCTTGCGCTCGAGTACGTCGGGAGAGTTCGATGTCGTCATGGCAATGTCAATCAATGGTGCAGCCGGGGTCGCCGGCCACGTGGATCCGGATGTCCCGTCCCTCGGTGGAGGGACTGGGTGGCAGCAGCTTCATGCAGCGGTCGAGGTAGGCGACGATCAGGGGGTGGGTGCTCACGAAGCCGAGGTCGGGCCGGGCGTCGGCGCGGAAAAGCGAGAACATCGAAAAGCCGATGTCTGCCTCGCGCAGGCGTGCGATCTCTCGACGCTGGCGCTCTTCCGTGGCAGGGAACAGTTGATAGATCTCCCACACCGGCGAGCGACGGCGCTCGACCGCGTAGGCGCCAGGCCAGTAGGGTGCCGCAAGGAATGACTGGCCGTCACGCGCATGGGCGTCGACCTGCGCACGCAGCAGCGAAAGCACATCGGCTGCATGCGGTTCGACGTAGAGGGTGTCCCCGAGCACCTGCACGCGCTCCGCCGTCCAGCCACGCAGCATCGGATACGCACGCTGCTCGAACAGCGAGAGGACGGTACCAGCCACGACCGCCGCCACCAGCACGAGGTCACCCAAGCCCGTGCGCTTGCGTCCCGGCCATGTCCAGGCAGCGACGAGAATCGGGAGAATGCTCAATGCGACATGGAAGACGTCGAAACGCGACACCGTATAGTGTGCGTAGGGAATCGACACCAGAACGGCGGCCGCGAATACCGCATCACCTGCCGAACGGGCTGCTGCATCGCTGGCCGCATCGCTGGCCGTAGCGCCGACATTCGACGCTCTCCAATCCTTCCACACGCGGCGCATTGCGAGAACCAGCACCACGCCGCCAGCGAGCCCTGCCAGTGCAAGCAGCGACTCGCGCAGCGCACTGGCGCCGTCCTGCCCGGCCGACGGCTGCAGCAAGGCCTGGATCCGGGGCAGCGGCAACGGCAGGTTGGTCGTCCCCGCCTCGAACAGCATGCGGATCGAATCGATGAACGCCGCGGTGAATCCGGATGCGAACAGATGACAGGCGATCACAGGGGAATACCCGACGACCCCGCCAGCGACGAATGCAACCAGCATGCTGCCCGTCGGAAGCACACGCACCTGCCGATACCGCAGGCCCAGCGCGAGGGCCACCGCAATCGATCCGTACAGCGCGTGGTTGATGCCGATGGCCGAAACCACCCCGAGACAGATGCCCAGCCATGCGCATGAGCGCGCATCGACGCGCGCCAGCGCCCCGGCCAGCCCAGCGACCATCAATATCACGGCGAAGCTGTCCGCGACCTTGAAGTCCGGCACCATCCAGACGGCAAACGCAGGCACCGCGAGCAGGATCCGCCATGCGGGAGCCGGCTGCATGCCCACCAGCACGGCGGCCATGGCGAGGGTTATCGAAGCCAGGACGGCATTACCCGCGCGCATCGCCAGGATGCCGTCGTTGTCGAACAGCCACATCCACCCGGCCGACCAGAAGTAGCGGCCCACGTCGTACGACTGGAAGTCGCGCAACGGCAGTTCACCGACCAGCACACGCTGCGCGCCGTACCAGAGGAAGCCCTCGTCCTGAAGGTTCAGCCCGTGATGGCCGATGAACCAGAATGTGACCAGCGGCAGCGCCAGGGCGATCGCGACCGCCCACGCACGGACTGCCGCACCCGCCATCAACGCACGAGGCAGCACCCCGGCTCGGCCGGCAGTGCCGCTCATCGCGACCCGGCGGCCGCGACGACCGTGCCCAGCACGATCAGTGCAACGCCTGCCACCTTGTACAGGTTCAGTTGCTCATCGAGCAGCCATACGCTCATGGCCAGCACGAGCACGAAGTTCAGGCTGGTGAAGGGATAGGCATAGCTCAGTTCGAAACGGGTCATCGCCGCCATCCACGCCAGGCTGGCAACGAACGCGGCGGCGAAGCTGGACACGACGAACGGATCGAACAGCAGCATCAGCAGGTGCCGCAACCCCGGCAGGAAGCCGGCCGGCATCGGCCCGATCTGGTCCATGCGCCACTTGAGGATGAGCTGGCCGTACACGGTCAGCAGGATCATGCCGAGGATGAACGAATAGTCGAGCCAGCGCTGGACAGGCATCATGAGGCAGGGTCCGCCTTGCGCACCAGCATCGTGAACGCATACAGGCCGTAGTCGTGCAGCAGCGCGACGTTGCGCGACCAGCGCCGCTTGCAGAGGTCGAACACGACGCACGGATCGGGGTAGTACAGATAATCCCGCATCTTCGGTGCGTCGGAATACGAGGTCAGGCAGTTGAATGCGAAGCCGGCGCGGCTGGTGCTGTCGATCGCGTCCAGGGCCTCGGTCATGCTGGCGAGGCACTGCTCGTCGCTGCGCCCGAGGCGAAGCGTGAACGTGCCGCTGGCTACGCCGAAGTCGGCCTCGGTCAGCGGTCGGTCGGCCACCTCGAAGGTCACGGCGGGATTCGACGCGAAACGCACACGCGCCGCGGCGATCATTTCCTCGTTCAGGTCGACCCCCGAGTAGGTGATGCCCGGCCCGCGCGCGAGGAGCACATCCGCCAGCGCGCCGTACCCGCAACCGAAGTCGTTCACCGAGAACGGGCCCGCTGCGGGCAGGATGCGCATCAGTTCATCGAACTGCCTGCGCTGGCTCGCTTCGCCGTTCCAGTCGACCCCTTGTGGAGTCGGTCCGTGACGCTCGAAGCTGTCGCGGTAATGCAGGCGGGTCCGCCGCGCGAATTCAGTGGGATCCACGGCCATGCACCTCTCGGACGATTGTATAGGGACGCTGCTTTACCTCGACGAACATCTTGCCCAGGTAGATGCCCAGGATGCCGATGAAGGAGATGATCATTGCGCCGATCATCCAGATCGAGACGATCAGCGAAGCCCAGCCGCTGACGGGCCGGTCGAGCAGCGCCCATTGGAGGACGATGCCAGCAGCAAACAACGCGGCGATGATGAAGATCGCCACGCCGATGTAGAAGGTCGCGACCAGGGGAACGCTGCTGAACGAGGTCACCGAATCGATGAGCAGGGCGACCCGCCGCCTCAGCGAATAGGTGGTGGCACTCGTGTGGTGCTTGTCGACGAGGCAGGCGCTCTGCGCAAAGCCGGTGATCACCCACAGGCCGCCGATGTCCAGTTCGCGCTCTTCGTGACGGAGCAGCGCGTCGACGTAGCGACGGCTCATCAGCCGCGCGGTGACCATGTCCGTCGGCATCTCGAAGCCGCTGATCGCGTTCATCAGGCGGTAGAACATCCGACCCGACCAGCGCTCGAATCGCCCCCCCTTGCGGTTTCGCTGCACGCCGTACACGACATCGCAGCGCTCGTCCTCGAGACGTGCGAGGAAGGCGTCGAACCACTCGGGCTCTTCCTCGAGGTCGCTGTCGATCAGGTAGACGCGTTCCCCGCGCGCGTAGGCAAGGCCGGTCATCATCGCCTTGTGATGGCCGAAGTTGCGCGACAGGTCGACGACCACGACATGCGGGTCGGAGCGGCTCAGCGCGACCGCCCGCTCGAGGCTGTCGTCGGGCGACCCGTCGTTGACGAACACCAGTTCATAACTGTCGGCTGCGTGATGCGCGGCAACGGCACTCGCCCGCCGGTGGAACTCCTCGACGTAGTCGGCCGACTGGTACAGCGTGGTGACGATCGAGAGCTTCATCGACGTACGTGCGTCATGTACTGCGCGGCCTGGTCGCCGCAGTTGAACAGCAGGTCGATGATGCTCACCTCGTGCACGAAATCGCCCCACAGCTGCGGGTACGCCGGGTACGGCCCGTATTCGAACCACTCGACCTGGATGCCTGCGCGGGCGAACGCCGCCTCGTCGAGATAACTGCGTGCACTGGGCCCAGACACATAGACATCCGCGCCGGCCTTCTCGCACAGGCCCACCAGGCGCTCGTTGCGGTCGCCGTCGGAGGGGTAATCGGTGGAATGTGCCAGACGAGTGTCGATGCCCAGGAAACGGCAGATGGCCGCGATCAGCGAATGGTTGACTTCGGCCAGGTTGATCCAGGGGCGCCCGCGAAACAACGGCTCGAGCCAATCCGCGATCTGCTGGAAATGCCGGGCCCGTGCATAGTTCGCACCCAGGCGCTGCCAGTGCGCGGGCCCGCAGCCGGAATCGTTGATGCACACGTCACGAATCTGCCGGCGCAACGAGATGCCCACCGGGATGCTCAACCACTGCACGCCCTGGGGTGTCTTGATCCGGTTGCGGTTGCGCCAGTCGTTCTTCGTGTACTGCACTTCATCGTAGAACACGAACTCATCCACCGACGCGATCAGATCGAAGTAGCCTTTCCAGGGGATGTAGTTCGACTGAAGGACTGCCAGGCGCTTCATGTACGTCGAGAGTTCAAGGGGCGGACCAACAGGGGAAGGGCGCGAGGCCGGTTTGCTCAGGCATGCGGACGGAGGGCGATCCCATGACGGACCACCTCCATTGCCCGGAGCCTGACACGATTTTCATCTTAACAAATCGGCCCTGCGGCCTCGACAGGCACGCGCTTGCCTAGCGACATTCCCCCGGGGCTGGAACCCCGCTCCGTCAATTGCCTGCGGGCTGCTTGATCAGGAACTGGTCGCGTGAAGTGCCGGCAGCCTCTGCCTCGGAGAGCCAGAGGGGCGTTCGTCCTCGACCCGTCCAGGTCTTGCCCGACTTCGGATCCTCGTACTTGGCAGCCACGGGCTTGCGGTTGCTGCGCTTCGTCTTCGCAACGACCTTGCCCCCGACCCGCAGGTCGCTGACGCTGATGTCGTGCTTGGCCATCATGGCCAGAATCGCCTTGATTGCCGGCCCTTTGTCTTTGGTCTTCAGTTTTTCCGCTGTTTTCTGCAGCGCCGCGATGCGCTTTTCGACAGTCGCGAGGGTCAACTTTGCCATTATTTTATGTTCCGTTCTGGTGCCATGAATATAAATGGTCTGAAATACTGTGCGCAAACTGAAGCACGATGGATTCCGACTTTGGTCGAGTATACCGTGCCGCCGAAACCGATGCGGGCGAAATAATGCTGTCTCTGAATCCTGCAGTTTAGCGGGGTGATTACCGCCCGAACTCGCATAATGGAGCGGCCCTTCGGGCATTAATCAAGCCAAGCGCATAACTATCGGACCAGTCATTCATCAAGCATCCATAGCGAGACGACATCGACGAACACGGGAGACAAACATTAAACAGAAGCGATTTGGCTATAACCAAATGGGTGAGGCAGCAATTGGTAGGTGGCACACGCTGACGAGCGTGAAAATCCAGTCTTTCGGATATTGTCCTTGCCGAGGACATATCACAGCGCGATAAATGCAGACTGCCCTGCTGATTCACCAAGGTCGATGACGTCACCCATGACTACGTTAACCGGCGGGCAGTGCGCACCATTGCCAGATCGGTCCTCTTCGGTACCCCATTCCACCTTGCCACAGCCCGACCACACGGCATTTCCTCGGCGCGATTCGCGGCAGCGGGCTGATTGCTTCGCTGACCCTTCGCTCAATCGGACCCTCCACCAGCAAAGCCCCGCGCGCCAAGGAAAGTCGGTCAGTGATCCGTCGAGGGAGCAGCCGAAGGCGTCGAGCCCATGGCGGGCTTCTCCTGACTGGACTGGGTGGCTTCGCTGGCGATTGGCTCATCACGCACCCGGCCGCGCATGCGCGTGCCGTCCCACTTCTGGCCGCACCAGCAGTGACCTTGGGCGTCGATGATGCAGGCCCCCGTGCCGCAGCAGCGTGTGTCTTCCATGATCGATCCTGTTTCAGTCGAACTTCATCCTGCAGATTGCGAGTGCATGCGGACCGATATCAACCTCATGTCTGGTTCACCGCAATCCTCGGGCCGATTCGCGGCAGGGATCTGCGTACTTTATTCCCATGTCGCGAAGCGATGCGTCCCAGCCTGCCGCGCCCGACCGTGCGCGAAATTGCAGAAGACGTAATGGATCTGCCGATTTCCGCAAGTGGCCGCTTTCGCGCAGTTCAAGCAGAAACGGTGGGCCCGCTGGGACTCGAACCCAGGACCAAAGGATTATGAGTCCTCTGCTCTAACCGACTGAGCTACAGGCCCGTTTTCCCTGTCGCCGGGCGCTATTGTACCGGCACACGCTGTCGCAATCGACGCAGTGCCGATCGCGACAGCGGGCGCAGCACGGTCAGGCCTGCCGGAACTGCTCCACCGAAGTCGCCAGCGTGCCGTCCTTCAGCTTCAGCGGCAACGTCACCGGCCGCGTCGGCCCGAAGGTCGGGATGTACACCGAGTGCTTGCCTGCACCACCCACCACGATCACGTGCACGGCTTCCTCGCCCTTGATGATCGGCACCGGCCGGTCGCGCTGCTCGGCGGTGAGGCCAGGCAGGTACGGCACGAACTGGTTCAGCCGGCGCACGATGTTGTCATCGGACAGGTTACCCAGCGGCACGCGCGCATGCTCGAACAGGAAGTTCTTGACGTCGCGCTTCGAGAAGCCGCTCTTCGCGATCGACGCCGCATGTTCAGGCCCGATCACCACCAGCGGCTCGCCGGCGTAGTAGATGTTGTTCGCGCCGGTCTGGGCGATGGTGCCGGCGATCATCTTCAGCAGCCCTTCGCCGTCCAGGCTCTCGTGGTCGTTCACGTTGTGCGGCGGCTCGGCGCCGTACACGGTGACCGTCGAGGTCTCTGCGGTAAAGCCCATCTCGACGTTGAGCGGCTCCCACGGGTTCGCCGCCTCGTTCTCGGCGACGCAGTAGGTGTACTTCGACGGAGCGCCATGGGTCGACATGTCGCCGCTCGCGGGGATGGCGCCGCCGATGTTCCACATCGCCAGCCGCACCGCACGGCCGATCGTCGCGTTGGCGCGGTTGCCCGGGCCGAACGCATTGTGGCCACCGTTCATGCCGATCTCGCGCGCGACCGGGCCGTTGACCACCAGCAGCGTCGAGCACGGATGCGTGGTCGCCTGGATGCCGTAAAGGTTGAACTTCTCCTCGCACAGTGCCTCGATCGCGAGCAGCACCAGCGGGAAGTACTGCGGCAGGCAGCCGGCCATCACGGCATTGGCCGCCAGGCGAACCGGCGTCGCCTCGCCGAAGCGCGGCGGGATCTTCGCCACCGCCTCGTCGATCGGGCGATCGCAGTAGGCGAGCATCGCGCGCACGCGCTCGGCCGTTGGCGGTACCACCGGCAGGCCGTCGGTCCAGTTCTTGCCACGCACGAATGCGTCGATGCCTTCGTAGTCGTCGTCGACCTCCAGCGCCGCGCCGGGGATCTCGAGCAGTCGTTCGGTCGCGATCATTTCTGGTGCTTCCGGATCAGGTCGACGAACACGGGCACGGCCACGTCGGCCCGCTCGCGCACTTCATCGATCGACACGCCGCCCAGCGGATGCGGGATCTCGATCAGCGGCAGTTCCGGCACGCCGAAAATGCGCGCCTGGGTCTCGCCAAGCTTGCGGAACGGGCCGGAGTAGATGACCGCGGTCACCAGGCCACGCTTCCGGAGCTGCGCCATGTCGTGGACACTCCACGACGTGCAGGACCCTCAGTCCGCCATCGCACTGACGACGAAGTCTGCCTCCGCCTCGATCTGGTCGAGCATGGCCTTCGTTGCCGGCGTGCTCGGGTTGGGCTTGCGCAGGCTGACCACGGATGCGACCGGCATGTGCTTGCCCACGCCTTCGATGATCATCTTCAGCAGGTGGTCTGCGTTGCTCTTGGAATTGTCGAGCACGCCGATGCGAAGGCCGCCGCTGGCCGCCTCACGCTGTGCGCCCGCCGCCTCGCCCTGCTGCACGGGGGCTTCCGGGGAAATCAGGTAAACCTTGGCAACCATCGCTCGCCCTCCTCGGTGGTTCGATGCACGAGCCGGTATTCTAGGCTAGGCGGGCGCCTGCTGCTGCCCCGCCGATGCCCGCCTGGCATGCAGCCATTCCTCGAAGGCCGCCGCCGGCAGCGGCCTGCTGAAGAAATAGCCCTGCGCCTCGTCGCAGCCGAGCCGGGCCAGCAGGTCGACTTCGGCCTGTCGTTCGACGCCTTCGGCCACCACCTCGAGGCCCATGTTGTGCCCCAGTTCGATCGTCGAGCGCACGATCGCGGCATCGTCTGCGTCATCGACCAGATGCATCACGAACGAGCGGTCGATCTTCAGTTCCTTCACCGGCAGCTTCTTGAGGTAGGCCAGCGACGAGTAGCCGGTGCCGAAGTCGTCGATCGACAGGCGCAGCCCCTTCGTGTGCAGGCGTGCCAGCGTGTCCAGCGCCCGCGCCGGGTCTTCCATCACGCCGCTCTCGGTGATCTCCAGGCACACCTGGGATGCGGGCACACCATGGCGGTCCAGCATGTCCGACACGTAGGCCAGGAGGTCGCTGCTCATCAGGTCGCGCGACGCGATGTTGATCGAAACCGCGATATCGAGCCCCTGCCGATGCCACTGCGCGGCCTGCCGGATACCCTCGCCGAGCACCCAGCGCGAAATCTGGCGTATGTAGCCGGTCTGTTCGGCGAACGGAATGAAATCGCCCGGCGGCACCATGCCCCGCTCGGGATGCTGCCAGCGCACCAGCGCCTCGGCCCGGTGCACCCTGCCATCTGCGAGCGATACCTTGGGCTGGTAGTGCAGCAGCAGTTCGTCCTGCTCGACCGCCCGGCGCAGTTCGCCCAGCAGCGACAGCTGCCCATGCGGAGCGGATTCTTTGCTCTGGTCGTAGCGGGCGTGGCCGGAGCCAGCGCGCTTGGCTACGTACATCGCCACGTCGGCATGGCGCAGCAGCGTATCGGCGTCGTCGCCGTCCTCCGGCCAGGTCGCGATGCCGATGCTGGCACCGACGTCCACCGGCTGCTGGTCGAGCAGGATCGGTGCCTCGAGCACGCGCAGCACCCGCTCGACGACCCGGTTCACGTGCTCGGGCAGGCTGCCCGGCAGCAGCAGCGCGAACTCGTCGCCGCCCAGTCGTGCGACGGTATCGGATTCGCGCAGCACGTCGCGCAGCCTGCTGGCCACGTCGCGCAGCACCTGGTCGCCGGCAGGATGGCCCAGGCTGTCGTTGATCAGCTTGAAGCGGTCGAGGTCGAGCAACATCACGGTCACCGGATCCGAGCTGCGCCGGGCCTGGCGCAGGACCTGCTGCAGCCGGTCGATGAACATCGCGCGGTTGGGCAGGCCGGTCAGCGTGTCCTCGAAGGCCAGGCGCAGGATCTCCGCCTCGCGCTGGGAGATGCCGTCCAGCATGTGGTTGAAGCCGCGTCCGAGATCGCCGATCTCGTCATGGCCGGGGACCTCCACCCGCTGGCTGTAGTCGCCATCGCTCACCCGGCGCGCGATCTCGGTCAGCCGGTTCACCGGGCGGCTCACGGTACGGGCGATCACGAAGCTGCCCCCGATCGACAGCACGATGCTCGCGAGTGCCAGGCCGAGCAGCACATTGCGCAGGCGCACGAACGGTTCCAGCCCCTCGCGCACCGAGCGCTGCAGCAGGGCCACCACCGCGCCTTCGGGGCCGCTGCCGATCACCGGTGCAAGCAGCCCGTAGCGCTCCCCTTCTAGCGACAGCGAGGCCGGCATGGACGCTGCCCGCGCCGCAGCCTGCCCGGACCGGTCGCCGACGGCACCGGCCCTGTCCACCTGGGCCGCGAGCCATGCGGTCAGTGCATCGCGCGCCGGTGCCTCGAGCGTCGATGCATGGACGCTCCACCTGCCGTCGGTGCCCAGCGATGCGAACGACAGCTGCAGCGAGGTCACCGCCTTCAGGTCGGCGGCGACACGATCGTCGATCACGAAACCGATGGCTACCCAGGCGATGGGCACTGGCGCCAGCACGGGCACCACGACCAGCTGGTAAGGCTTGTCGTCGATCACCACGATGCGGCTGGCGCGGCGGTCGCGCTGTGCCGCCTCGATCAGTTCCGGGAACGGGAAGGCAGCCGGAGGGTCTGTCCCGTGCAGGGTGTCGGCCAGCAGGGTGCCATCGAGGCCCGCCAGCATCAGGACGCTCGCATCGATGCGCCGGCCATGGTTGCCGAGCACGGAGACGATGGTCTCCAGGTCGCGCGTGGCGATCGCGGTGCGGAAGCCGAAGTCGGCTGCGAGCACCCGCGCCGCATCTGTGAGCTGGCGGGCGTTCTGCTCGATCAGGTTGCGAAACACCCGCTCACCGACCGCCAGTTCCTGGTCGATACGGCTGCGCGCGATCCGCTCGCCGCTCACGCTCACCAGGAACATCAGCGCGCCCTGCACCGTCACCAGCAGGATCACGAAGAAAAGCACGATGCGCGCCTGCAGACTGTGCACCGCGGCTCGCCTGCCCGGGGAAGCCTTCGTCGTCGGCGGCGTATCCATCCTCAGCGGCGTTGCGCCGAGGCTGGCGGCGCGAGGTCGATGCGCAGCGTGGCCCGGGTAGCGGCCGCGTCGACCTTCACGCGTTCGCGGGCGATGTCACCGCGCTGCCAGGGATGCCAGACACGCACTTCGTAGTCGCCGGCCGGCAGTTCGATCGAGGTGGCACCGTTGGCCGCCGTTCGACCGAACCACGGCGTTTCCACCGCATAGACGAAGCCCACCATCCAGTCGTGGATGTTGCAACCGAGCACAACCGGACCGGGCTTGTCGAACACCACCGGGTTGGCCGGGACTCCGGTGTAGAGCTTGATGTCGAATACCCTCGCTGGCGAGAACGAATAGACATGGTGGCGGACGCTGTCACGGTTCGGGAAGGTCACCGAGGCACCCACCTGCACCGGCAAGACGAACGGCACGAACTCGCGGTTGATCTGCTCCACCACCGCCGGGCGCGGCGGCCCGGCCGGTACGCGTCCCGACGCCGGCATCACGAATACCACCGCCTCGGGCACTGCCGCGCCAGCTGCGTCGTTGACGGTGACCGACAGGGTGGCCGCGGCCAGCGGCCCGGTGGCAGCCGCGGCGAGGCAGCCGGCCAGGAATCGCAGGCAGGCCGCACGAATCCGGCGGAACGGGAGGCTGTCGGGCCGCGCAAGGGCAGCCGGGTGCGGCAATCGGTGCATGGGCGGAAACGGGACGATGACGGGACCGGTGACAGGACGGAGCCGGAAGACAGCCGGAAAAAGGACCAAAAAAAAGGGACTGCGGCGTGCAGTCCCTTATCGGCACGAATCGCGCGCCCTTGACGGGCTCCCGGATCAGCTGCCTTCGCTGTCCAGAAAGCTGCGCAGCCGCTCGGAACGCGACGGATGGCGCAGCTTGCGCAATGCCTTCGCCTCGATCTGGCGAATACGCTCGCGGGTGACGTCGAACTGCTTGCCGACCTCTTCCAGCGTGTGGTCGGTGTTCATCTCGATGCCGAAGCGCATCCGCAGCACCTTGGCCTCGCGCGGGGTCAGGGTGTCGAGCACGTCCTTGGTGGCGCCGCGCAGGCTGGCGTACACCGCGGCGTCGCCCGGCGACATCGTGCCCTGGTCTTCGATGAAGTCGCCCAGGTGAGAATCGTCGTCATCGCCGATGGGTGTTTCCATCGAGATCGGCTCCTTGGAGATCTTGAGGATCTTGCGGATCTTGTCCTCGGGCATCTCCATCTTCTCGGCGAGCGTTGCCGGATCGGGCTCGGTGCCGGTCTCCTGGAGGATCTGGCGCGAGATGCGGTTCATCTTGTTGATCGTCTCGATCATGTGCACCGGGATGCGGATGGTGCGTGCCTGGTCGGCGATCGAGCGGGTGATCGCCTGACGGATCCACCAGGTGGCATAGGTCGAGAACTTGTAGCCGCGGCGGTATTCGAACTTGTCCACCGCCTTCATCAGGCCGATGTTGCCTTCCTGGATCAGGTCCAGGAACTGCAGGCCGCGGTTGGTGTACTTCTTCGCGATGGAAATCACCAGCCGCAGGTTGGCCTCGGTCATCTCGCGCTTGGCGCGGCGGGCCTTGGCCTCGCCGGTGGACATCTGACGGTTGATCTCCTTCAGGTCCTTGAGCGGGATGCCGACCGTCTTCTGCACGGTCATCAGCGAATGCTGGTGCTCGAGCACCGAGGGCACGTTGCGGGTCAGCGAATCGCTGTACGGCTTGCGGCCGTTGACCTCGGCGACGATCCAGTCGAGGTTGACCTCGTTGCCCGGGAAGTTCTTGATGAAGTAGGTGCGCGGCATGCCCGACTTCTCGACGCACAGGTCCATGATGCGCCGCTCGTGGCTGCGCACCCGCTCGACCAGCTTGCGCACGCTGTCGCAGAGGATCTCGATCTGCTTGGCCGAGAAGCGGATCTGCATCAGCACGCCGGAGATGTCCTCCTGAACCTGACGCGAGGTCTTGCTCTGCGGGCCGCCCTTGGCGAGCGACTTCACCATCTGATCGTGCAGCGAGCGCAGCATGTCGAAGCGCTCCATCGCCTCGGTCTTGAGCTTGAGCAGGCTGGCGGTCTGCGCGGCGGCGGCCTTCGCCTCGTCCTCTTCCTCGTTGGTCTCCTCGGCGTCCTCGTCCTCGATCTCGGCTTCTTCGGGCATTTCGGCTGCGGCGGCGACCTGCTCCGCGTTCGGATCGATCAGGCCGTCGACCAGCTCGTCGATGCGCATCTCGTCGCGCGAGACCTTGTCGACCAGCGCCAGGATCTCGGCGATCGTCGTCGGGCAGGCCGAGATCGCGAGGATCATGTGCTTCAGGCCTTCCTCGATGCGCTTGGCGATCTCGATCTCGCCCTCGCGGGTGAGCAGTTCGACCGAGCCCATCTCACGCATGTACATGCGCACCGGGTCGGTGGTGCGGCCGAACTCGGAGTCGACCGTGGCCAGCGCGGCCTCGGCTTCCTCGGCGGCATCCTCGTCGGCGGCGGCCGGCGCGGCCTCGTTGATCAGCAGCGACTCGTCATCGGGCGCCTCGTCGAACACCGAGATGCCCATGTCGTTGATCATGCTGATCACGTTCTCGATCTGCTCGGCATCGAGCATGTCGTCGGGAAGATGGTCGTTGATCTCGGCGTAGGTCAGGTAGCCGCGCTCCTTGCCGAGCACGATCAGGCTCTTCAGGCGCAGGCGGCGCGTCTCGGGATCGATCACCGGGGCGACCTTGTCGCCGATCAGGCGGTCTTTCTTGCCCTTGCCGCCCTTCTCTTTCGCAGCGAGCTTGGCGCGCGCCATCGCGGCCGCGCGTTCGGCAATCTCGGCCTTGGTCGGGCGGCCGGTCAGCAGCGGATTGACCGCGGGGGTTGCGCCGTTCGAGGGGGCGGCCTTCGTGGCCTCGGCCTCGGCCGCGGGCACGGACACCGCAGCAGCCGGCGCGGCGACAGCCGCTTGCGCCTTCGGTGCCGGGGACGCGGCCCGGGCTGTCGGCTTCGCCTTTTCAGGCAGCGCCTTGTCGTCGCTGGCCGCGCGTGCAGCCGTGGCGCGCACAGCCGGGGCAGCGGCCTTCGCGGCATGCGCCGCAGAGGCGCGCGCCGGCGCGGCCGGAACGGGTGCTGCGGCGCGCTGGGGCGCCGGGACGGCCTTGGCCACCGCCGGTTTCTGCGCGCGGGCGGGGGCCTTCGCCGGCGCCGTCGCGGCCTTGGCAGGCTTCGACGGCAGCTTCGCTTTCGATGTGGCGGGCTTGGCGGCGGGCTTTGCGGCGGGCTTGGCGGCGGACTTCGCGGCGGAGGACTTCGTGGCGGCGGGCTTTGCTGCGGACTTCGCGGCGGGCTTTGCTGCGGACTTCGCGGCGGGCTTCGTTGCGGCAGATTTCACCGGAGCAGGCTTCGCCGGCGCCTTCGCAGCCACCTTGCTGCCCTGGCGCGTCGGCGCAGCCTTCGAGGCGGCACGCGTGGAGGCCGGAGCGGTTGCGGTCCGCGCGGAGGTCGACTTGCCAGCGTGGGACGAGGCAGCGCGGGTCGGCGTGCTCGATCGTGCCGACTTCGCTTTGGTTTTTGCTTTGGTGCTGGGCATCGGTATCGTCCGCTCGGAAAAACCCGGTAGTTTAATTGAATGTGGGGCTGGTGCCTGCCAAAAAAACCCTGCCGTGTGCAATTACCGGCCCGTCGGGGCGCCTGCACGGTGGGACGCGTGTCGCTTCATCCGGTCATGCGGTCATGCACCCGGCCGCCGCAGCAGCCCGCGCAGCGCATCGCGCATCTCGGGCGTCAGACCGGCCAGGGAGGCGGAACCCGCCATCTTCGTCGCTTCCGCGCGCCGCACCTGCTCGCGCAGCCGCTCCATCGCGCCGTCGAGCTCGGCCTGCACTTCCTCGGTTTCCGCCCATTCCGGCGCATCCGCCTCGACCTCGCGCAGCATGTCCTCGAAATCGCTGCCAGCGAACGCCTGCAGCACCCCGGCGGCGCGCATGCCTGCCAGAGCCGTCTCCGGCTGGCCACGCAGGAATTCGACCAGCACCTTCAGCGTGCGCAGCTCGGGGTGCGGA
The DNA here is from genome assembly GCA_947458265.1 of Betaproteobacteria bacterium. Classification (GTDB taxonomy): domain Bacteria; phylum Pseudomonadota; class Gammaproteobacteria; order Burkholderiales; family CAIKXV01; genus CAIKXV01. The sequence goes on along the minus strand of CANGYF010000011.1, from coordinate 45,583 downwards.
TCCATCACCTCAGGCAGGTCGACGCGGCTCACCAGTTCCGGCTTTGACAACAGTGCCTGCAACATGGTTCGCGCGAGCGACGGTGCCGGACGCGGCCGGCGGCTGCCGCCGCCTCCACCCGGGCCGGCGCGGCCGGCGCTGCCAAAGCCGCTGCCGCCCGGCCCGCGGTCGCCGCGCCCCGCCCAGTTGCCCTCGGAACGGCCGCCCCCGCCCGTTCGCGCCCGGCCATCGCCGGATCCTCGGCTGCCGCCCGGGCCGGCGCGCTCATCGCGAGCCCGCGCCGGTGCCGGGATGTCGGCGGGGATGCCCCAGTGGCTGTCGAGTTCCGCCGGGGCGATGCCGGCGAGTTCCGCCAGCCGCCTGCGCAGCATGCGGCCGAGCATCGGCGCCTGCTGCAGCTGGGTGACCAGCGGTTTCGCGTCACGCAGCAGCCGGGCCCGTCCCTCCTCGCTGGCGAGGTCGTTCTCGCGGGTGAGTTCGCGCACCAGAAAGGCAGACATCGGCATCGCGCCGGCGAGCAGGCCCTCGAAGGCCTCGCGCCCCTCGCGCCGGATGAAGCTGTCCGGATCATCGCCCTGGGGCAGGAACAGGAACGACAGGTTCTTGCCGTCGACCAGTTGCGCCAGGCTGTTCTCGAGCGCGCGCCAGGCGGCACGCCGGCCGGCCGCGTCGCCGTCAAAGGAGAACACGATGTTGTCGGTCTGGCGCAGCAGCTTCTGGACATGGAAAGGGGTGGTCGCCGTGCCCAGCGCGGCGACCGCGTAGTCGACACCATGCTGGGCCAGGCCGACGACGTCCATGTAGCCCTCGACCACCAGCACCCGCCCTGCCTCGCGGATCGCGCGCCGCGCGGCGAACAGGTTGTAGAGCTCGCGCCCCTTGTCGAACAGCGGCGTTTCGCGCGAATTGAGGTACTTCGGCTGGTCTTCCGGATCGATCACGCGCGCGCCGAAGCCGACGATCATGCCGCGCTGGTTGAGGATCGGGAACATGATCCGGTTGCGGAAGAAATCGAAGCGCCGGCCCGATTCGCCGTTCACCACCAGCCCGACCTGATCGAGCTCGGGCGAGGTGTAGTTGGCGAACACCTGCTCGAGGTTCTGCCAGCCGGGCGGCGCAAAGCCGATGGCGAAGCGCGAGGCGACATCGCCGGTGAGCCCGCGCTGCTTCAGGTATTCGATCGCCTTAGGATGGTGCTTGAGCTGCTCGCGGTAGAAGCGGGTCGCCTCGCGCATGTGCTCGTACAGCCGGGCGGTGGCCTCCATCGCCGCGGCATCCTCGCTGGCACTGCTGCCACCGCCGCCCGGTCCGCGCGCGCCGCCGCGCCAGGGCTCCTCCGGCACCGGGATGCCCATCTGCTCGGCGAGCGAGCGGATCGCCTCGACGAACTCCAGCCCGTTGTAGGCCATCAGGAAGCCGATCGCGTTGCCGCTCGCACCGCAGCCGAAGCACTTGTAGATCTGCTTGGGCTGGCTGACCTTGAACGAAGGCGACTTCTCGTTGTGGAACGGACAGCAGGCGACGTGGTTGGAACCCTCGCGCTTCAGCGGCAGGTAGCGCTCGACGACTTCGACGATGTCGGCGCGCGCGAGCAGGTCCTGAATGAAGGACTGGGGAATCAAGCGGCGGGCTGCGCGAGGCGTGCCTTCACCGTGGCCGACACCTTGGCGAGGTCGGTCCGTCCTGCGAGCTGCGGCTTGAGCAGCGCCATCACCTTGCCCATGTCGGCGGCAGACGCGGCCCCGGTCGAGGCGATCGCGGCTTCGACGGCGGCATCGACCTCGGCCTGCGTGAGCGCCTGCGGCATGTAGGCCTGCAGCACCGCGAGCTCCTGTTGCTCCTTGGCGGCGAGGTCGGCACGGCCGCCCTGCTCGAACTGCGCGATCGAATCGCGCCGCTGCTTGATCATCCGGTCGATGACCGCGGTGACCTCGGCATCCCCGAGTTCCTTGCGCTCGTCGACCTCGCGCTGCTTCACCGCCGACCAGAGCAGGCGAATCGCGGCGAGCCGCTCCGCCTCACGGCTGCGCATCGCGGCCTTCATGTCTTCCTGGATCGTGGCACGTAGGGTCATGGCGTTGAAGTTCGGGTGGGGGTGGCGCGGTTTCAACGAAGCCCGGAATGCAAAACGGCGGCCGCAGCCGCCGTCAGAGACGCCGGCCGGCTAGCGGCAGGCGCAACTGCTGGGCGATCAGTACATCCGGGGCGGGAGCAGTTGCCCCCGCACGCGCTTGTAGTGGCGCTTGACCGCCGCCGCCAGCTTGCGCTTGCGCTCGGAGGTGGGCTTCTCGTAGAACTCGCGCGCACGCAGTTCGGTCAGGAGGCCAGTCTTCTCGATCGTCCGCTTGAAGCGGCGAAGCGCAACTTCGAAGGGCTCGTTTTCTTTTACGCGGACACTTGGCATGCGGTTTGGCGTCGGGTCGGTTGAGTGAACCGCGAATCATAGGCGCGAAGATCCCGTTTGGCAACCCCCGAACCCCGCCCGCACTGAAATCCGGGTCAGAGACGATTTTCCCAGCCGGGACAGGGAATCAGCCAGACACCTCTGGGAAAATCGTCTCTGACCCGGATTTCAGTCGCGGATTTCAGTCGACGCGGGCGCCGGACTGGCGGACGACCTTCTCCCACTTGGGGATGTCGGCGGCGATGACCTTGGCGAAGGCCTCGGGGCCGGCGCCGACCGGATCGGCGCCCTGCTGGGCGTAGACCTCGCGCACGTCCGGGGCGGCGACGATCTTCCTGAGCAGGGTGTCCAGACGGGCGAGGATCGGCGCTGGCAGCCCGGCCGGGGCCAGGATGCCGAACCAGTTGGTCATGTCGTATCCCGGCACGCCGGCCTCGGCGATGGTCGGCACCTCGGGCAGCGTGCCGGAACGACGCACGCCGGTGACCGCGACCGGGCGCAGCTTGCCGGCCCGGACCTGCGGGATCAGCGGCACGATGCTGGCGATCGTCATGCTGACCTGCCCGCTCAGCAGGTCGGTGATCAGCGGCCCGGTGCCCTTGTACGGGATGTGCTGGATATCCACGCCGGCCATCGACTTGAACATCTCCACCGCCAGGTGGCTGCTGCTGCCGTTGCCGGCGGAGCCATAGTTCACCTTGCCCGGATTCGCCTTCGCCAGCGTGATCACGTCCTTCACGGTCTTCATCGGCTGGGACGCCGGCACCGCCATCAGCAGCGGCACGTTCACCAGCAGCGTGACCGGCTGGAAATCCCTGACCGGGTGGTAGGCGACCTTGCCATACAGCGGCGGGTTGATGACATGCGGCAGCGAGGTGAACAGCAGCGTGTAGCCGTCGCCGGCCGCTCGCGCCGCCAGCTCGGTCGCGATCACGCCGCCGGCCCCGCCCCGGTTGTCGACCACGATCGTCTGGCCGATCGCATCCTGCAGGCGGGCCGCATGCAGCCGCGCGAGGATGTCGGCCGCGCCGCCCACGGGGAAGCCGACCAGCAGCCGGATCGGCTTCGCCGGCCATTCCTGGGCGGACACGGGATCCACGGGTGACAGCAGGCCGATGGCAAGGGTAGCAAGCGCAACTGCAGGCAATCGCAGGTGGCCGCGAACAGTGGTCGCTAACATCGTCGTTCGATCCCGATCATCCAGCGCCGCTGCGCGATCAGTCGATCGTGCAGCGCTCGAGCGTCGCGGGATCGGGATCGGCTCCCAGGCCCGGCTGGCCCGGCACCGCGATTGTGCCACCCTCGACCGTCGTTGCGCGGCGCAGCGGATTCTCGCCCAGATCGACGAACGAGTACTCGATCGGCGTACCTGGTTCGAGCAGCGCATGGGTCAGGTGCAGCGTCGCCAGCAGCCCGGGACCGAAGTACGGCGAGTGCGCGACCACCCGCACGCCATGCCGCCGCGCCGCCTCGACCACCTCGACGAAGCCGCTGACGCCGCCGATCTTGGTCACGCTCGGCTGCGCGATGTCGACCGCGCCTGCCTCGAACATCCGCTCGAAGTCGCCGGCGCTCATCGCGTTCTCCCCGGCCGACACCGGCATGCCGCACGTGCGACGCACGCGCGCCAGCGTCGGAAAATCCTCCGGCGGCCACACCGGCTCCTCGAACCAGGCCAGGCCGTGCGGCCGAACGCCCTGGGCGATCGCCAGTGCCTCGTCGCCGGTCCATGGACAGTTGCAATCCATCATCAGCGCGACGTCCGGACCCGCGGCGGCCCGCGCAGCCGCGACCGCCTCGACGGTGATCTCGTGCAGCTTGACCTGCCGGTAGCCCGCCGCGACCGCGCGCGCGGTGTTGGCAGACACCAGCTTCGCATCGCCATAGCGCAACAGACTGGCATAAGCGGGCATCCGCACGCCCTCGCCTGCCGCCGCCCCGCGCCCGGACGGCAGCGCCGCGAGCAGCTTCCACAGCGGCAGGCCGGCGCGCTTGCCGGCGATGTCCCAAAGGGCGATGTCGAGCCCCGACAGGGCGAACATCACCGGCCCGGTGCGCCCGAGCAGGTGCAGTTTGCGCACGAGATCGTTGCGGATGCCGGCGATATCCGCCTCGTCGCGCCCCACCGCGAGCGGCGCGACCAGCGTGTGCAGCGCGGTGCGGGTAGACGGCCATACCGCGAAGCCGAATGCCTCGCCCCAGCCGACAAGCCCGTCCTCGGTCTCCACGCGCACCAGCAGCATCTCCATCTGCCGCGGCTTGCCGCTGAACATCGGCTTAGGACCACCCATCTCGAAGGGCAGTGTCACGGCCACGGTATCGACCGATCGGATCGTCATCTTCTGTTCTCCCGCGCTGTCCCGTGCTGTCCCGGCTTACTCCGGCTTCGCGCCGGAGTCCTTCACCACCTTCGCCCACTTCGCGGTCTCGGCAACGATCCATGCACCGAACTGCGCCGGCGTGCCGCCCGCCGCGTCGAAGCCGAGTTCCTGCAGCCGGTCCTGGGTCTCGCGCCGCTGCATGCCGCGCATCACCGCCTCGTTCACGCGCTGCACGTAGTCGCGCGGCAGGCGTGCCGGGCCGACCAGTCCGTTGATCGTCGCCGCGTCCACGCCGGGGTAGCCGCTCTCGCCGAAGGTCGGCACGTCGGGCATGCCGCCGAACCGCTTCGCCGAGGTGATGCCCAGCGCGCGCAGCTTGCCGCTCGCCGCATGCTGCCGGCCGCCGCTGGGCGTGGTGAACACCATCGTGATCTGGCCGCCCAGCACCTCGCCGATCGACTGGCCGGCACCCTTGTAGGCGATGTGCTGCAGGTCGATGCCGGCCACCGAGCGCAGTTGTTCCCCTGCCAGGTGCACTGCAGTGCCATTGCCGGCCGAACCGAAGGTGAGCTTGCCCGGCTGTGCCCGGGCCAGCGCCACCAGTTCCTTCACGCTGGCCGCGCGCACCGCCGGATGCACCAGCAGCACCAGCGGCGAGGTCGCCACCAACACGATCGGCGAGAAATCCTTCACCGTGTCGTAGGGCAGCTTGCCGAGCAGGCTCGGGTTGATCAGGAAGGCCGCGTCGATCATGCCGATCGTATGACCGTCGGGCACCGCCTGCGCGACGATCTGGGTGCCCAGCGTGCTGCTCGCACCCGGCCGGTTGTCGACCAGCACCGTCTGCCCGAACGCCTCGGCGATGAACGGCGCGACGATGCGTGCCAGCGTGTCGGTGCCGCCGCCGGGGACGTAGGGGACGATCATCCGGATCGGGCGGGTGATCTTCGTATCCGACTGTGCCTGCAACGGCGCGGCCAGCGCGAACATGGCGCTGCCTGCAACGGCGGCCGCGAGGCCTGCCGTCAGCCTGGTTCCGGGGACTGGATGCATCGAACGCCTCCTGCACGGGGTGCCGGACTCAGCCGGTCGTGCCGTCTAGGATAGTCGATGCGCCGAGCGCATCAACGCCGCGGCACAGTTTGACTACAATGACAGCGCAACACCATCAGACCAAGAACAATCGAAAACTCCGGGGAAGACCATGCACGCTCGCACACGCACCATCGACCTGCCGCGACCGGCAGCCACGGCCGCAGCCCTCGCGATCGCCGCGCTGGCCGCGCCCTTCGCACCTGCGGTGCTGGCGCAGGACTACCCGTCGAAGCCGATCCGCTTCCTGGTGCCCTTCCCCCCCGGCGGCACCGGCGACACGGTCGGCCGCGTGATCGCGCAGCCGCTTTCGAAGGCACTGGGCCAGCAGGTGGTGGTCGAGAACCGCACCGGCGCGAACACCGTGATCGCAACCGAACTGCTCGCGCGCGCCCCGGCCGACGGCCACACGTTCAACATCATCGCCACCAGCTTCACCGTGAACCCGGCGGTGTACTCCAAGCTGCCCTACGATTCGGCGAAGGATTTCGCCGGCCTCACCCGGCTGGTGCACAACCCGCTGATCATCTGCACCAACCCGGCACTGCCGGTCAAGACGGTGAAGGAACTGGTCGCGCTGGCGCAGAAGCGCCCGGACGAGCTGACCTGGGGCGTGTCCAGCGCGCTCGGCGGCGGCCGCATCGCCGGCGAGCTGTTCTCGATGACCGCGAAGATCCGCATGACCAACGTTGCCTATGGCGGCGGTGCACCAGCCACCAGCTCGGTGCTCGGCGGCCACACCAGCATGCTGATCGGAAACGTCCTCGACTGCTCGCCCTATGTCGCCAACGGACGCATGCGGCCGATCGCGGTCACCTCGCTGCAACGTGCCGAATCGCTGAAGCAGGTGCCGACCATCGCCGAGTCGGGTTACCCCGGCTTCGACGCCACCAACTGGTTCGGCGCGGTCACACGCTCCGGCGTACCGAAGCCGATCGTCGACCGCCTGAACGCAGAGCTGCTGCGTGCGCTGAAGTTGCCTGAGGTGGTCGAGACCTTCGCGAAGCTCGGCCTGACAACAGGTGGTATGTCGCCGGCCGAGTTCGAAACCTTCCTGCGCGTCGAGACCGACCGCGCCGGCAAGATCGTGCGTACGCTTGGGCTGAAGGCAGACTGACCCGGATCGGTCAGGCAGCGGCCGAACTACCGCGCGGTCACACCGTCCGCCGGCCCGGCCGCGCCGGCCAGTTCCCGGTACACGTGCCAGCTCGCATGGCCGATCACCGGCACGATCAGCGCCAGCGGCAGGAACCGGCCGAGCATGCCCAGGCCGAGCAGAGCCGCGATCGCCGCCGCCCAGCGCAGCATGGTCGCGCCGTTGGTCAGCGCGGCCTGTACGCTCCAGATCATCGCCGAAAGCACGTCCACCGGCCGGTCGAGCATCATCGGCAGAGACACCACGCCGGTGGCGAACACCAGCCATGCGAAGCCGCCGCCGACGACGAAGTACACCGCAAAGAACACGAAGCCTTCCGGATCCTGCGCAAGGCCGGCCGCAAGCGCCGACAGGCTGTTCGCCGGCTGGTCGAAGAACAGCGCCACCAGCACCACCGACACCCGCACCCAGGCGGCAAGCAGCAGGGTCAGGATCACGCCGTAGATCGCCACCTGCCCGAGGTTGATGCGCCAGGCGGTGAGCGAAGCGATGAACGAAGCAAGCAGCGGCACCGGGACCGCCGAGGTACGGTCACGCGACAACGCGTACAGGCCAAGTGCCAGGAACGGCGCCACCAGCGCGAAGCCGGTCACGAACGCCAGCATCCAGGCGCCATCGTGGATGAACGCCTCGAGCACGAAGGCCATCGCCACGAACATGAAGCCATAGAACAGGCTGGCCGCAGGCATTGCGGCGAAGTCGCGCAGGCCCAGCCACAGCCAGCGGCGCACCGCCCCTGGCGAGGCGAGCGGCGCCGGGGGCGGCGTGACCGGACCATCACCGGCCGCCGGTGCGCCGACCCCGGGCACCGAAGGCAGGCCGGCGTGGCCAGTCTCAGTCATGAACCAGCACGTACGCCGCGCCAGACTTCGTGCACACCTTGCGCACCAGCTCGTCGAGCATCTCCGGCACCGGCACGCCGTCGCGCAGCCGCTGCTCGCGCTCCTGGTACTCCGGGTCGCCAGGCACCATCACCGGCCGGGCCGGGTCCGTGGGCTTGACCGTGCGCAGGTAGTCGAGCATCTCGTCCATGTCGTGCTCGAACTCGCCCTCGTCGCGGAACAGCTTCGGATCGAACGCCATGAAGAAATGCCCGATGTTGTCCGGCGCGGCCGGGTCCTCGCGCTGCAGCCGCAGCGGCTGGAACGCGGCACCGGAGAGCGTCGCCGACAGCATGTTCACCACCGCCGCCAGCCCATAGCCCTTGTGGCTGCCCAGCTCGCGCGTACCGCCCAGCGGCGTGATGTTCTTCAGCTTGAACGCGCGCGCGGAATCGGTCAGCGGCTGGCCCTGCTCGTCCACCGCCCAGCCGACCGGCAGCGGCTTGTGGTTGAGCCACTTGAGCTTGAGCTTGCCGACGGCGACCGTGGTGGTCGCCATGTCGAGGTTGAAGGGCTTGTTGCGTTTCGCCGGCGCGGCGACCGAGATCGGGTTGGTGCCGAACACCGGCTCGGCACCGAAGGTCGGCACCATCGCCAGCCCGCGCGAGGAGGTCATCGAGATGCCGATCAATCCTTCGCGTGCGGCCATGTCGGTGTAGTAGCCGGCCGCGCCGTAATGGCCGGAGCGACGCACGGTGACCATCGCCATGCCGATCACCTTCGCCTTGGCGATCGCCATCGACATGCCCATGTGGCCGGGCACATGGCCCAGGCCGTTATCGGCATCGATCAGCGCGGACACCGGCGTCTCGCGCACCACCTTGATGTCCGGCTTCATGTTCAGCTTGGTGGCGAGCTGCTCTTCGTACACCGGCAGCATCGACAGTCCGTGCGAGTCGATGCCGCGCAGGTCGGTCTCGGTCAGGATGTCGGCGGTGATGTTGGCATGGGCCTCGCTCTGGCCCCAGGCGCGCAGGATGTTGAAGCTCTGTTGCCGGATGCGATCGGCCGGGATGAACAGCATGGTGACACTCCTCCGTTGTTGCGGGACAGCGCGCCGGACTGCGCCGGCGTTCGTGAATGGCAGGCGGCTACCAGCCGAGCGCGTATGCCGGCCGCCGTGGATCGGCACCGCCGCTCAGCACGCCGGTGACCGGATCGACGACGATCGCGCAGGGCGCCCCGGCGAGCCAGGTGTAGTCGTCCCACCAGAACGTGTTGTGGCCGAGCGCGGCGAGCTCCGCTTCCACCTCGTCTTCGATGCGTCCTTCCAGCGCGAGCTGGCCGGGGAAGTACGCATGCGGCTCGAACGAACCGGGGAAGCTGTAGCTGGAGAAGCGCGGCGCCTCGATCGCAGCCTGCGGGTCCATGCCGAACAGCACCACGTTCAGGAACACCTGCACCATCGCCTGGCACTGAACGTCGCCGCCGGGCGTGCCCAGCGTCATGAAGGCCTTGCCGTCCTTCAGCGCGAGCGAAGGGTTGGGCGTGAGGCGCGGCCGCACGCCCGGGGCCACCGACGACCGGTAGCGCGGATCAGCCCACGACTGCGTGCCGCGGCCGGAACAGACGATGCCGATGCCGGGCACCAGCGGCGAGTTGTTGGAGCCGTCGGACGGGGTGACGGAGAACGCATTGCCGTGGCGGTCGATCACGCAGGCATAGGATGTATCGCCGAGCGGCGACTTGTCCGCAGGCTCTGGGATCGGCAGCGGCGCCAGGCGGGCATCGCCCTGGTTGCGCGGATCGCCGGGCGGCGGCATCTCGGGCCAGGCGCGGTCGGCACGGATCAGCGCGGCACGCTGGTCGGCATAGGCCTGCGACATCAGGTCGTCGATCGGCACGTCGACGAAGCGCGGGTCGCCGAAGAAATGGTGGCGGTCGGAGAACGCGAGCTTCAGCGCCTCGGTCAGCACATGGATGTAGCGTGTCGAGTTGTGGCCGTAGGACTTGAGGTCATCGCCCTTGAGCAGGTTCAGCGTCATCGGCACCACCGGCCCCTGGCACCAGGCACCGCAGGCATGCATCTCGATGCCGGCGAAGGTGGTGGACACGGTCGGCTCCAGCCGCACCCGGAAGTCGGCGAGGTCTTCGGCGGTCATCAGGCCACCACTCTCGGCGTGGAACTTCACGATCGCGCGCGCGATGTCGCCCTTGTAGAACGCATCGCGCGCCGCCTGCAGGCCTGCCCGACGCGCGTCAGGGCCGCCCTTCGATGCTGCGGCCCGCTCCTCGTCGGCCAGGTACTGAAGGGTGCGCGCGAGGTCGGGCTGGCGCCAGACTTCGCCCGGCTCGGGTGCACGACCGTTCGGGAAGAACACCGGGTAGCTGGTCGGGTAGCGCTTGTACGAGTCCTCGTTCTCCTTCAGGAACTCGGACATCAGCTCGTGCATCGGGAAGCCGTCGCGGGCGAGCCGGGTCGCCGCCGCCGCCACCTCGCCGAAGCTCATCGTGCCGTGCAGCTCGAGCGCGGTCAGCCAGGCATCGGGCGCGGCCGGCACGATCGAGCGGATCGAGGTGGCCGGGATCTTCCCGCCGTGGTGCTTCATGAAGTAGTCGGGCGTGATCCTGCGTGGCCAGACGCCGAGGCCATCGATGGAGATCAGCTTGCCGGTGTCTGCCTTGAAGATGATGATCGGTGCCACGCCACCGAAGCTCACCTTGTCGGGCTGGGTCACGCCGATCGCGATGCCCGCGGCCACGCCGGCATCGATCGCGTTTCCGCCGGCCTCGAGGATCTGGAACGCGGCGTGGGAGGCGAGGTAGTGCCCGGCGGACACCATGTGGCGGGTACCCATGATCGGGGGGCGCATCGACTGCATGGCGGCTCTCCTGCTGGAATCGGTATGTGCCGCGAATCTACTCCGAGCGCGCCTGTGCCGCCAGAGACTGCTCGACCGGCCGCACGCCAGGGTCGGCGACCGATCGCCCGAACGCCGACACGGCCGCCAGCACCAGCAGGTCGAGCAGCGCATAGAAGGCGCCGGCGGCGAACGGCGGGTTGGCCGCACCGATGCCCAGCCCCGGCACGGCCGCACGCCAGGTCCAGTTGCCGAGCGCCGTGCCGTACAGTTCCATCGCCAGCGCCAGCACGAACATCACCGAATACAGCACCCGGTCGCGGCCGAACGCGAGGCAGCCGGCGAACAGCAGGAACAGCAGCGTGCCGAAGCGGTCGACGTCGCCGGCCCATGCGTACGCAGCCCACGCCGCAGCGGGCAGCAGCACCGCCAGCACCGTCGTACGCACCGGCAGGCGCGCGGCCACCAGCACGCCGAGCGTCATCAGCAGCGCATGACCCGGCGGCACGAACACCGGCAGGTTGCCGAACTGGTAGTCGTAGATCCCCCAGACGAGCGACAGCACTGCCTCGCCGAAGCCGGCGATCAGCATGCACAGCAGCAGCGAGCGGCGCTCGGCCGCCCCGCCCGCCCGGTACAGCCAGCCCCAGACCGCGCAGGCCCATGCCGTGGCCAGGTGCTGTCCGGTCCAGCCGAGTGCGCTGTCCAGAGCCAGTCCACCGACGATCACCGCCACGATGTGCAGGGCCGCGAAACGCGGTGGATTGCGCCATAGCTGCACCTGCGGCGATGCGGCCCGCGGCTGCCGCGCTTCGTCATTCAGGCTCGATCGGGAAACCTGCATCAGCGCGCAGGCCGGTCGGGCGCCTGGCCGGGCGATTGAACCTGCGCCAGGTCGGCCGGCTGGATGCGCGACAGCGCAGCGCGCAGGTCTTCGCGGACGAACGGCTTGGAGATGTAGTCGTCCATGCCAGCGGCCAGGCAGCGCTCCCGGTCCTCCGTCATGGCGCTGGCGGTAATGGCGATCACCGGCGTTCGGCGCAGTCCCTGCCTGCGCTCGATCTCGCGCAGTTCCCGGGTAGCGCTCAGGCCATCGAGCACGGGCATCTGTACGTCCATCAGCACGGCATCGAAGCCACCCAGCTGCCAGCACCGCAAGCCTTCACGACCGTCTGCGGCCTTCTGCACCTCATGGCCCGCCTGCTCGAGCAGTGCACAGGCCACCAGCTGGTTGATGGGATTGTCCTCGACCAGCAGCAGGCGCAAGGGTCGGGAAACCCGGGCGCGGCCGGGCACCGGGCCCGCAACCATGCCCGGCAGATCCTGCTCGCTCGCCTGCGCCAGCGGCACCCGCAGGCAGAACACGCTGCCGATGCCGAGCGCGCTGTTCACCGTCAGGTCACCCTGCATCGCGCGGGCCAGCCTGCGCGAAATGGTCAGCCCCAGGCCGGTTCCACCGAATCGGCGCGTAATCGAGTTGTCCGCCTGCGAGAAGGGCTCGAAGACCTGTTCGAGCTGGTCGGCCGTAATGCCGATGCCGGAGTCCCGCACCACGAACTCGACCTGCCATCGAGCCGCCCCCACCGCGCCTGCGTCCTGAAGCGCGTCTGCATGTACCTGGACTTCGACCTGTCCACGCTCGGTAAACTTGATCGCATTCGAGATCAGGTTGTTGAGCACCTGGCCGATCCGAAGGGAATCACCAAGCAGCGCGTTCGGCACCTTCGGACTGAACTGCACCTGCAGGCCAAGGCTCTTGAGCCGGGCCGCGGAGGCATGCAGCGCCACGATGTTCTCGGCCAGCGCCCTGACCGAAAAAGGCTGCGGATCCAGCTCGATGCGCCCGGCATCGATCTTCGAAAAATCCAGAATGTCGTTGATGATGGCGAGCAGGTTGTCGGCCGAGGAGCGTACCAGGCAGAGGTGCTCGCGCTGCGCGGGATCGAGTCGGGTGTCGAGTACGAGATCGGTCAGGCCGATGATCGCGTTCATGGGCGTTCGGATCTCATGGCTCATGTTGGCGATGAACTCCGCCTTGGCCACGTTGGCCTGCTCGGCCGCACGAAGGGCCACCTCGACGAGCGCCTTCTGGTCCGAGGTCTCGGCAAGGTAGCGCCGCTGCAAGGCCTCGCTGAGGGTCAGTTCCGTCACCTTGCGATCGATCTCCAGGCGCATGCGATCGAAAGCCCGCATCAACACGCCCAGATCATCCTGGCGATCGACCGCGAGCGAGATCGCGTAGTTGCCCGCGTGGATTTCGCCTGCGGCCCGCTCGAGCTGGCGAAGCGGACGGGTCAGGCTGCGATCGAGCCACAACAGGACCGCCAGGCACAACAGCAGGATCAGCAGGCCGGCGCCGGCGATGGCGGCCGCCGCCTGAGCCTGTGTCTGCAGGACGGGTTCGATGGAGACTCCCCAGGCGACCTGCCCCAGACGCTGCCCGGACAGATCGAGGGCGACCACGCCCTCGCGCAACAGACCGTCCAGCAACTCGGCCATGGGGCGCTCGCCGTCTCGCGCGATGATGCGACCGGCAGGATCCCTGACCTCGAGATAGACAAAACCCCGTTCCTTGCGACTTTCGGCGAGGATGGCCGCGACCGATGCGTAGTCACGCTGCGCCATCGGCGTCGCCAGTGCCGCGTTCATGAGGGGACCGAACTGTCGGACGCGCTGCTCGAACTCGCGCTCGAGATGCCGCTCGAACAGCGCGACGCCGACGCCTCCCATCAACCCCAGCGCCAGCACCTGCAGGAGCAGTCCGGCGATCAGCAAGCGGGTTCGAAAGCGCAGATGCGCCACCCGGTTGCCGACGGACTGGATCGCCGCGCGCAGCATCCTGGTCAGGGCTTGAGCCCGAGTGCCCGGCGCGTGATGTCGTTGAAGGGTTCGAGAAACCGCAGGTCCGCCTCGCTCGGCTCACGAATGTTGGTGAAGCCCGACAGGCCGAAAAAGCGTTTGCCCTCCTCGGTCGCGGGAAAGCCCAGCACCAGGGACCTGAGGCGCCGGCGGGCCGCAGGATCGAGCCGGGGATTGGCCATCACGAAGAAGCCGGGTACCTGGGCAATCTCATGCATCACCCTGAGCCGGGCCTGCATCTCGGGCGGCTTGGCCCGCAATTCACCCCGGCTCATGATGGCGATCGGTGCCTCGCCGCTGCGCAGGACCGCCCCAAGGCTGTCGTCGTTGGCCGTGACTACCACCTTGAAGTCGGTGCCCGCCTGCAACCCCTGGTTCCTGAGCCAGTCGAGGGCCACGAGGGCGACCAGCGATTGAGGATTGGCCAGCGCCAGCGCCCTGCCGCGCACCTGCGCCGGACTCTGGTCGGCGTTCTCGGCGGCTGCGACCGCCAGTGCCGGAATGCGTGGCTCATAGACCGCCATGAGATCCCAGCCCGCATCGAGCTGGGCGACCCGCCCGAGATTGGGTGCGGTCACGACCATCTGGAACTCGCCCTTCAGGAGCCGTTCGCTGAAGGCCCGGAAATCCGGGGCGGTAGCCACCTCGACCCTCTGGCCCAGTTCGCGCTCGAAGTACTCGCGCATGGGCTGATAGCTCGCGAAAAGCACGCGGGCGCTGACATTGGGCAGCACGCCGATGGTGAACGGCGTTCCCGCCGAAGCCTGGGCCAGAACCACGGGCGATGCCGACATGCCGGCAAGGGCGACGAGGGCCGCCTGCAAGCGCAGGTGCAGCCGCCGGGCATTGAAACGATTCTGCATTCGAACTCCAGATCATGGGTTTGTGCCCAGTTTAAGCCCGGGACGGTCCGGGCGGAGGGGCGGCGCACGACAGGGCGACCAACGACAGGGCGGCGAGCCGCCGCGCTGGGGGCCGGGCATGGGTCTCGATCGAAATCGGCTCGATCGAACAGACCGTACGGAGCTGCGACAGAACTTCGCGAATCTCGCTCCAGAGCATTCGCAGCTTTTACTCCACCCGCCGCCGTATCTCCCGGATCACCGCCCCGTTGTCCAGTTCCGCCTCGCCATTGTCGATGCAGCCCTGCATCAGCCCGGCATAGGTCTCGCCCAGCGGCAGCCGCTGCCCCAGCCGCTTCGCCTGCTCCAGCATCAGCGAGAAGTCCTTCAGCGACTGGTTGACCTTGCCGTGCGGCGTGAAGTCGGCAGCGATCATCTTCGCGCCCTTGACGTCCATGATCTGCGAGTAGGCAGCCGAGTCGCGAGCGACCGCGAGGAAGGCGGTCGGGTCGAGGCCCATGCGTTCGGCGAACACCAGGCCTTCGGCGAGTGCCGCGCGGTTCACGCCGAGCATCAGGTTGATCGCGAGCTTCGCGCGGCCGCCGTCGCCGGGCTTCCCGACGCGATGCCGCTTCGGCACCATCGCGTCGAGCACCGGCGCGACTCGTGCGACATCGGCATCGCCGCCGGCGACCAGTCCGAGGCCATCGCCGCGTACGAACTGCTGGCTGGTGCCAGACACTGGCACTTCGACGAAGGCGATGCGCTCGCGCGGCAGGCGCTCGGCCAGCGCCGAGATCGCATCCGGGTCGCAGGTGCTGATGCAGACCACCGCCAGCGGCGGGCGCTCGCGTTCCGGACCGGTATCGCGCGACGCGGCCAGGCCCTGTTCGCCTTCCAGTACCTGCTCGACCTGCTGGGTGTTGAACACCGCCACCACGCAGCAGTCGCAGCGCTCGGCGATCTCGGCGATCGAGCGCGCGCGCTGGTCGGCGGGCAGGCCGAGGCGGTCGGCGGCGCCCGCGTCCACGTCGTAGCCGACTACGGTAAAGCCGGCGGAAGTCAGGCGCGCGGCGGCGGCCGAGCCCATCAGGCCGAGGCCGATCACGCCGATCGTGCTGCCCGGAGGCGTCGTGATGCGCGGTGGTTTCATGTCTGCTCCGACGGCGGATCGCGGCATTCGCGAGGAGCGCGGATTATAGGCGTTGCCGCCAGCAGCCCGATTGGCTAGGATCGCCGGCCGCCGCGTGAACGTGTCGCAAGAACATGTCCGCCGGCAAACGATGTCCACCCGCCCACCGACAGTCGTCGACTTCGGACAGGCCGGCCAGCCACCGAGAGGAGTTCCATCCCATGTCGTCCGTGTCCACGCCTCGCGCCGGCGGAGCGCTGCTCGCAGCCACCCTCGCATCGCTGCCGTTCGCGGCCGACGTGCAGGCCCAGGCCTACCCCACCCGCCCCATTTCCATGATCGTGCCGGTGCAGGCCGGCAGCGGTGCCGACGCCATCCTGCGCATCGTCGCGCAGCGCATGAGCGACAACCTGAAGCAGCCCATCGTGCTCGAGAACCTGCCCGGCGCAGCCGGCGTGATCGGTGCGGAACGTGCCGCGCGCGCCCCGGCCGACGGCTACACGATCTTCGGCGCGAACGACGGCACGCTGAACATGACGCCGCACCTGCGCAAGAAGGTGAACTACGACACGCTGGAGAGCTTCGAGCCGGTCAGCCTGCTCGCCAACATCACCTGGGTGCTGATCGCCAACCCGAGCCTGCCGGCGAAGTCCGTGAAGGACCTCATCGCGCTGGCGAAGGCCAACCCGGGCAAGATGGACTACGCATCTGGCGGGGTCGGCAGCCCGCAGCACATCGCGATGGAACTGTTCTCGTCGCAGGCCGGGGTGAAGCTCAACCACGTACCTTACAAGGGCGCGACGCAGGCGGCCTCGGACGTGGTCAGCGGCCACGTGCCAGTGATGTTCACCGCCCTGTCCATCGTGCTGTCGCAGATCCAGGCGGGCAAGGTGCGCGCGCTGGCGGTGGGCGGCGCGAAGCGCTTCCCGCAGGTGCCGAACGTACCCACGGTGTCCGAGTCTGGCCTGCCCGGGTTCGAGTTCGTGACCTGGGCAGGGCTGTACATGCCACGCGGTACGCCGAAGGCGGTGATCGACCGGCTGCACGCCGAGGCTGCGAAGGCGATGGCCGACGCGGACATCCGCGATAAGCTGACCGCGCTCGGCCTGGAGCCAGTCGGTTCGACGCCGGAGGAACTGCGCCGCGCGACCCGCCAGGGTTTCGAGCGGATGGGCAAGACGATCCGCGCGGCGGGTATCCAGCCGGAGTGATCAGCGAGCGCGCGGCGCGGCCTTCTTCCCGGGCACGGCCGCGCGTTCCTCCAGCGCCCTGATCGCGGCATCGCGCAGGGCGAGCGAGTTCTCGCGTGCGATGCGCTCGGCGGCATCGCCGTCGCCGGCCTCGATCGCCTGGATCAGGCCGTGCCACGCGGCCGCAGAATCGCGGCGCCGCTTCGCGTCCTGCAGGCCGAGCCGGGTGTAGCGCGCGGTCTGCATAGACAGCGACTCGAGCATCGTGCGCAGCCACGGGTTGGCCACCGAGGCGGTAAAGGCTGCGTTGACCGCCAGCGCAGCGTCGACATAGCCGTCTGCCGGGGCCTTGCCGCGAACCATCGCGCGCAGCTGCGCGACCGTCGGCTTGAGTGCCTGCGCGAACTGCGTGTGTCCGCCGTCCTCGGCAATCCAGCGCGCGCGCAGGCCGACCAGCGCCGCACGCACCTGGTAGAGCTCGGTCACCTCGCGCACCGAGACTTCGCGCACCACCGCGCCGCGATAGGGCGCGATGGTCGCCAGCCCCTGCCGCTCCAGCGCGCGCAAGGCATCGCGCACCGGCCCGTGGCTGACGCCGAACTCGGCTGCGATGCTCGCCTCGACCAGCCGCTGCCCGGGCGACAGAACGCCCTCGATGATGCGGGCGGCCAGCACCCGTGCGATGCGCTCCGGCATGGTCGAACCGAGGCCGGCGGCCGGGTCGGCGGACGCGTGCTGCAGGTTCGTTCGGGCTGCCATGCTGCCTATTCTAGCCGGGCTCCGGTAGGGACGACGACCTTGCAGATTATTGATAATCGACAATACAATGCCTGCATACCGATACCCAAGGAGGATGCCGCCATGACCACGAGTGCCACGCTGCAGACCGCGACGCCGACCGCCGGCGGCCTCATCCCCGATGTGCCCGTACAGGTCGTGCCCACCGGCAAGGGCATCGGCGCCGACATCGTCGGGCCGGACCTCTCCTGCGCACTGTCCGACGCCACGGTCACAGCCATCCGCGACGCCTGGCTCGAGCACAAGGTGCTGCGCTTCCGCGGCCAGGACCTGACCAAGGACGACCTGCTCGCGTTCAGCCGCCGCTTCGGCACGCTCGACAAGGCGCCGATCAACATCCGCGGCAAGAACTGGATCGAGGGCTATCCGGAACTGGCGGTGATGTCGAACATCAAGGTCGCCGGTGAAGTGATCGGCAGCCTCGGCTACGGCGAGGCCGTGTGGCACACCGACATGTCGTACCAGGAGATCACCCCGTCGGCCGCACTGCTGTACTCGGTCGAACTGCCGGCCAAGGGTGGCGAGACCGGCTTCATCGACATGTACGCAGCCTACGAGACGCTGCCCGCCGACCTGAAGGCCGCGATCGAAGGCCGGCAGATCAAGCACGACGCCAGCCACAACAGCGCCGGCGAACTGCGCAAGGGCTTCCAGAAGGTCACCGATCCGCGCGAAGCACCGGGTGCGCTCCATCCGATCGTCATCCGCCATCCCGAGACCGGCCGCCGCGCGCTGTTCCTCGGTCGCCGGCCGAACGGCTACGTGATGGGGATGTCGCTCGAAGACAGCGAAGCGCTGCTCGACCGCCTGTGGGCGCATGCGGTCCAGGTGCCGTACTGCTGGTTCCAGGAGTGGCAGCTCGGCGACCTGGTGATGTGGGACAACCGCTGCACGATGCACAAGCGCAACGCGTTCGATGCGAACGAGCGCCGCCTGCTGCTGCGCACGACGATCAAGGCCGAGCGTCCGTCTGCCTGAGGCGACGGACGGGCCTGCGGGAGGGCTTCGGGGGCGACTGCAGGGCATGGAGGCCGCGCCCGGTCTTATTTGAAGACGCGCAACAGTCGAGGAGCTTCATTTGACGCGTATCGCCGAGATCCGCACGCACCCGTTGTCGGTGCCGCTGGCGGAAACCCTGTACACCGCGCACGAGTGCCACCAGAAGGCACATCTGATCGTCGTCGAGGTGCGCACCGACGACGGGCTGGTCGGCACCGCCGAGATCCATGCGACGCCGATGCCGGCGGTCTGCGACTGGGTCGGCCGCTTCGCCGAACTGCTCAAGGGCCGCGATGCGCTCGCCACCACCGACAACTGGGAGTTCCTGTTCTCGCTGACCTCGCCGCGTCCCGGCGGCATGTTCGCGAAGGACGGCCTGCCGGCCCCGCTCGGCCGCTCGTCGCGCGCCAACGTGATGGCGGCCATCGGCGGCATCGACCTGGCACTGTGGGACATCCGCGGCAAGGCGGCTGGCCTTCCGGTGTGGCGCCTGCTCGGCGGCAGCGGTGCGCCGGTGCGCAGCTATGCCACCGGCGGCTTCTATCGCGAAGGTGCGCCGCTCGATGCCTGCGCGCATGAGCTCGCCGGTTATGTCGAGGCCGGCTATCGCGCGGTGAAGCTGAAGACCGGTGGCCTGACGATCGCCGAAGAAGTGGAACGCATCCGCGCCACGCGCGCGGCGATCGGCCCGGACGTGCTGTTGATGCTCGACATGAACGCGGCGTTCTCGCTGGACGACTGCATCCGCTTCGCCCATGAGGTGGAACCGTTCGACATCTTCTGGCTGGAGGAGCCGCTGCACTGGCACCTTAGCCCGACCGACTTCGCCGTGCTGGCGCGCTCAACGCATATCCCGATCGGCCATGGCGAGCGCGAGCTCACCCGGCACACGGTGCGCGACTTCATCGAGCAGGGCGGCATCCGCTACGTGCAGTTCGACGCCACCCGCGCCGGCGGCATGACCGAAGCGGTGCGAATCGCCCACCTGGCCGAACAGCATGGCGTGTCGATCGCGCCGCACCTGGCACCGGAGATCCATTCGCACCTGGTCGCGGCGTTCCGCACCGCGGCGTTCGGCGTCGAGACGATGGGCGGCTCGGACCGCAACCCGCTGTCCTACGGGCTGTACCAGGAGCGCATGCAGATGCGCGACGGCATGGTGGAAATCCCGCAGGGCCCAGGCTGGGGCTCGGAGGTCGACTGGGACTTCGTCGGGAAGCACCGCGCATGAAGAACCAGACAATCGTCTCCGCCGCCGCGCTCGCGGCGCTCGCCGGCCTGTCGCTGCAACCCCTGCCCGCCGTCGCCCAGTCCTGGCCGGCGAAGCCGATCCGGGTGATCGTGCCCTGGCCTGGCGGTGGCTCGAACGATGCCGCAGCGCGCCCGGTGGTGCAGAAGATGAGCGAGGCGCTCGGCGTGCCGTTCGTGGTCGAGAACCGCGCCGGTGCCGCCGGGACCATCGGCGCAGAAGTGGTGGCGCGTGCCCCGGCCGATGGCCATACCCTGATGGTGCATTCGGCCACCCATGTGTCGAACGCCAGCACCTACAAGACGCTGTCCTACCGCACGTTCGAGGACTTCACGCCGATCGGCTTCGTGTCGGGCCAGCCGTGGGTGCTGGTGGTACATCCTTCGCTGCCGGTGAAGACCGCGCGCGACTTCATCACGCTCGCCCGCTCGCAGCCGGGACAGATCAGCTATGCCTCTTCGGGCAACGGCAGTTCTCCGCACTTCGGCATGGAGGCGTTCGCTACCGCGGCGAAGATCCGGCTGATGCATGTGCCCTACCGGGGCGGCCCACAGTCGATGGCTTCGCTGCTCGGCGGCGAAACCTTCGCCTCGACCGCGACGCTGCCCAATGCGATCGGGCAGGTGAAGGCGAACCGGCTGAAGGCGCTGGGCGTCTCTACCCTCACCCGCCAGTCGACGATGCCCGACGTGCCGCCGCTGGCCGAATCGGCCGGCCTGCCGGGCTTCGAGATGAATCCATGGATCGCGATGCTCGGGCCTGCGAACATGCCGCGCCCGATCGTCGACCGGTTGGCCACGGAACTCATGCGCGCGGTGAAGGACCCGGAGGTGCGCCGCGCCCTCGAGTCGCAGGGCGTCGCACCCTGGGTCGGCGGACCGGAGGAACTCGCTGGGCGCATGCGCAAGGACTTCGAGCGCTACGCGGCGCTCGTCAAATCGATCGGCCTGCAGGCCCAGTGATAACGCGGAGCGAACCATGAGCATCCAGTCCATCGAGATCAACCTGGTCGGCGTGCCGCTGATCGAGGCATTCAAGACCGCGCACAGCGTGAAGGACATCCAGCGCAGCGTCGTGGTCGTGGTGCGCGATGCCGATGGCGCAACCGGCATCGGCAACATCGATCCGTCGCCCGGCTATTCGAAGGAGTCGGTGGCCGACCACTTCCGGATGCTGCGCGACCATTTCGCGCCGGCGATCATTGGTGCACCGGCCGGCAACATCCACGCGATGATGGCCACGCTCGACGCCATCGACCCGGCGTTCTTCGACGCCAAGGCCGCGCTCGAGATGGCCTGCCTCGACCTCACCGCACGCCGCGCGGGCATCAGCATGGCGACGCTGCTCGGCGGCGCGGTGGTGCGCGAGATCCGCTTCAACGCCTGGGTCGGCATGCTGGCCCCGGACGAAGCCGCGCGCCAGGCTGCCAGCTGGCAGGCGAAGGGCTTCCGCTCGTGCAAGGTCAAGGTCGGCGGCGACGTGAAGACCGACATCGACCGCGTGCTCGCGGTACGCGAGGCGGTCGGGGCGGATTTCGCGATCCGCGCGGATGCAAACGAGGGCTTCTCGGAAGCCGACGCCATCACCTTCATCAGCGGCACCGCGCGCGCGCGCCTGCAACTGGTGGAACAGCCGGTGGCCTGGGACGACCTGCCGGCGATGACCCGCATCCGACGCCATGCGCAGGGCGCGGGCGTGCCGCTGATGGCGGACGAATCGGTGCTCGACCATGCGAGCCTGATCGGCATCCTGCGCGCCGAGGCGGCCGACATCGTCAAGGTGAAGGTGATGAAGCAAGGCGGCCTGCTCGGCACCCGCCGGATGATCGCCACCGCAGAGGCAGCCGGTGTACGCTGCGTGATCGGCCACGGCTTCGGGCTGGGCATCAACACCATGGCCGAGATCATCGTCGCCTCGACCTCGCTCAACGTGATCGAAGGCGTGGAATGCGTCGGACCGCTGAAGACGCGCGACGACATCGTGGTGGACAAGCTCGACCTCTCGCGCGGCGTACTGCCGGTCAGCGAGGCGCCCGGACTGGGCGTGGACATGGATCCAGCGAGACTCGAACGTTACCGGCTCGATTCGGCCTCGATAGGCTGAACGGGCTCATCCAGGAGGAGCAGCATGCAGAAGATGGGCCGATGCCGCGCGATGCGCGTGGCGGGTGTCGCAGCCGCCGTCGCCGCCCTGTCCGGCGGCATCGCCACCAAGCCGGCAAACGCGCAGGCCTGGCCTGCCAAGCCGGTGCGCATCGTCGTGGCCTTTCCGCCCGGGGGCATCTCCGACTTCGCCGCACGGGCGATCGCGCCCGGGCTGACCGAAGCGTTCAGGCAGACGGTCGTTGTCGAGAACCGTGGCGGCGCGGCCGGTGCGATCGGCACCGAGGTGGTCGCCAAGTCGGCACCGGACGGACATACCCTGCTCGCGCATACGGTCACGTTCACCGTCGGGCCGCACCTGACGTCGAACCCACCGAGCGATCCGCTGCGCGACGTGATGGCTGTCACCCAGGTGGTCGATGCGCCGAACATCCTGGTGGTGACACCGTCGATGCCGGTGCGCTCGGTGAAGGAGCTGGTCGCGCTGGCCACCAAGCGGCGGGGCGAGCTGAGCTTCGCCTCGTCCGGTTACGGCTCCGGCACCCATCTTTCCGGCGAGCTGTTCAAGCAGCTGGCGAAAGTCGACATGATCCACATCGCCTACAAGGGCGGCGGGCCGGCGGTGGCAGACCTGCTCGGCGGGCATGTGCCGACCATGTTCTCGACACTGCCGTCGGTCACCTCGCATGTCGCGGCTGGCCGGCTGCGCGCGCTGGCGGTGACCGGCACGAAGCGCTTCCCGAGCGTGCCGGAAGTACCCACGATGGTCGAGGCCGGCATCGCGGGCTATTCGTTCAGCGGCTGGAGCGGCATCTTCGCGCCGATCGGCACGCCGCGCGAGATCGCGGCGCGCTTCGCCGACGAGACCGCGAAGGTGCTGCGTGCGCCTGGCTTCCGCGAAAAGCTGCTGATCCAGGGCGCCGATACGGTCGGCAGCACGCCCGACGAATTCGCCGCCTTCGTGCGGTCGGAGTACGCCCGCTGGGGCCAGCTGGTCCGTCAGAACGGCATCAAGGCAGAGCAATGAACCGAGGCACTGAACGATGAGCAACGCACCGGCAGCCGCGCCGCGCACCCTGTTCCGCAAGCTCTGGGACAACCACCATGTGGTGACCGACGAGGGCGAGTCGCTGCTCTACATCGACCGCGCGCTGGCTCAGGAGAACACCTACCACGCCTTCGTCGCGCTCGAGGCGCAGGGGCGGCAGGTGATGCGCCCGGAGCAGATCTACGCGTTCACCGATCACTACGTGCCGACCACCGGACGGGCGAAGGGGCTGGCCGGCATCCCGGTCGCCGAGATCCGCAACATGGTGGTGCAACTGCAGGACTTCGCGCGCAAGTACGGCATCAACCTGTACGGCATCGACCATTCGCAGCAGGGCATCATGCACATCGTGCCGCCCGAGCTGGGCATCGTGCAGCCGGGGCTGGCACTGATCGGCAATGACTCGCACACCTCGACGCATGGCGCGTTCGGCTGCCTGGCCTATGGGGTCGGGGCGTCGGAGTTCGCGCACGTGATGGCGACGCAGACGCTGTGGCAGACGCTGCCATCGACGCTGCGCATCCGGGTCGACGGCCGGCTCGGCTTCGGCGTGTCGGCGAAGGACCTGATCCTCGCGATCATCTCCACCATCGGAGCCGACGGCGCGACCGACCATGCGATCGAGTATGCGGGCAGCGCGATCCAGGCGCTGTCGATGGAAGCACGCATGACGGTGTGCAACATGTCGATCGAGGCCGGTGGCCGTGCCGGCATGGTCGCGCCCGATGACACCACCTTCGCCTACCTCGATGGGCGCGAGTGCTCGCCAAAGGGTGCGGCCTGGGAGCGGGCGCTCGATTTCTGGCGTACGTTGCCCAGCGATACGGGGGCCACGTTCGACCGTGAGGTCGTCCTAGACGCATCGCTGATCGCGCCGACGGTCACCTGGGGCGTGTCGCCCGCGCATGCGCTGCCGATCGACACCGCGGTGCCCGATCCTTCGCAGGCGGGCAACGACAAGCAGCGCGGCGAGTGGGCGAGCGCGATCGAATACATGGGCCTGCAGGCCGGCATGGCGCTGTCGGACATCCGGGTCGACCGGGTGTTCATCGGCTCCTGCACCAACGCGCGCATCGAAGACCTGCGCGCGGCAGCCGAGGTCGCGCGGCTGGGCAAGGCCCAGGTGCCGACCTGGGTCGTCCCCGGCTCGCAGACGGTGCGCCGGCAGGCCGAAGCCGAGGGGCTGGATCGCGTCTTCATCGACGCCGGCTTCGAATGGCGCGACCCGGGCTGCTCGCTGTGCACCGCGATCAACGGCGACCAGCTCGAGCCGGGCGAGCGCTGCGTGTCGACCTCCAACCGCAACTTCCGCAACCGCCAGGGCCCGGGCGGGCGTACCCATCTTGCCAGCCCTGCGATGGCCGCAGCCGCCGCGATCAACGGGCGGCTGGTCGACGTGCGCACCCTGATCGGCTGAGGACAGACAGATGCAACCCTTCACCACGCTTGCGGGCGTCGCCGCCCCGATCGACGAAGCCAACGTCGACACCAACCAGCTCTGCCCGACCCGCTTCAACAAGGTGCCGCGCGGGCCGAAGTATGCCGAGATCCTGTTCTACGACCAGCGCAACGATACCGACGGCAAGCGCACGGATTTCCTGCTGAATCGTCCCCCGTACGACCAGTCGCAGCTGATCGTCGGCGACAGCAACTTCGGCTGCGGCTCGTCGCGCGAGACCGCGGTCTATGCGCTGTACGAGTTCGGCATCCGCTGCGTGATCGCACCGAGCTTCGGCGACATCTTCGACGCCAACTGCGCGAAGAACGGACTGCTCACCGTAGCGCTGCCGATCGCCACCTGTGCATCGCTGCGCGCGATGCTCCATGCCTCGCCCGGCATGACCTTCGCGATCGACCTCGAAGCCCAGACCGTCACCGACGGCCAGGGCGACGTACACCGATTCGACATCTCCCCGATCCGCAAGCGCTGCCTGCTCAACGGCTACGACGACATCTCACGCACCCAGGAATACCGCCCCGCCATCGAAGCCTTCGAAGCCCGCCACCGCACCACCCACCCCTGGATGTTCCGATAATCCGGGTCAGACACGCTTTTTCGACGCCCGGGCAGAAATCCGGGTCAGACACGCTTTTTCGGCTCCCGGGTCGGACTCGGGGTGTCGAGGCGCTTGAAAGTGGTGTCTGACCCGGATTTACTCGAGGCGGAACTGGTGGGCGTAGGTGAACTCGTCGAGGCGGGCGGTGTAGCGCACGCCGCGGCGCATCGCCCAGGATGCGAACTGGTGGTGCAGCGGGATCACTGCGTGGTCGCGCATGGCGATCGCCATCGCTTCGCGTGCGATCGCGTCGCGCTTCTTCGGGTCGACGTTGGTGAGCGATGACTGCACCAGGGCGTCGACCTTCGGGTTGCTGTAGCGACCCCAGTTCCAGGTGCCCCAGCCGGTCTCCGCATTGGGCGTGCCGACCAGCGTGCGCAGCGCGAAGTCGCCGGCGTTGGAACCCCAGCCCAGCAGCGCGAAGCTGAAGTCGTGCTTGCGCGCGCGGGCGAAGTAGACCGCCACCGGCTGCGTCTCGACCTTCACCGCGATGCCGATGCGCGAGAGCATCTGCGCGACCGTCTGCACCACCTGCTCGTCGTTGATGTAACGGTCGTTCGGGCCGTGCAGGGTCATGCCGAAACCATCCGGCCAGCCGGCTTCGGCCAGCAGCTTGCGCGCGGCCACCGGGTCGTAGGCATCCGGCTTGAGCGTCGGGTTGTTGCCGAGGATGCCCGGCGCGACGATGTTGCTGGCCGGCGTAGCCAGCCCTTCCATGGTCTTCTCGACCAGGGCCCGCCGGTCGATGGCCATCGAGATCGCCTGCCGCACCCGTGCATCGCGCAGCGGGTTCTTCTCCAGCGGACGGCCCGACTTGTCGTACACGAACGGCGACTTGTCGCGCGAATGGTCGGGATGGAAGAACAGCGTGCGCCACGACGCACGCTGCTCGACGTGGAACTTCGGATTGCCGCGCAGCTTCGCGATGTCCGCGGTGGGTACGGTCTCGATCGCATCGACGTCGCCCGACAGCAGCGCCGCCATCCGGGTCGGATCGCTGGTGATGATGCGCAGCGTCACCCGCTCGAACGCGGGCTTAAGCCCCCAGTGCTGGTCGTTGCGCAACAGTTCGACGGCATCGCCCCGGCGCCAGCTCGAGAAGCGCCACGGCCCGGTGCCGATCACGGCCTTGCCGGTATTGAAGTCGTCGGTAGAGGCCGACTCGGCGACCTTGCGCGACACGATGAACACGTTCGACAGGTCGAGCGGCAGCGGACCATACGGCGTCGCGGTACGCAGCCGGATGGTGTACGGGTCGACGATCTCCTTGCCCACCACCGGACGCGTGAACGCCGTGAACGGACCGGGGCTCTTCACCAGCAGCGATGGCCGCTCGAGCGAGAACATCACGTCCTCGGCAGTCATCTCCTGCCCGTTGTGGAAACGCACGCCGCGGCGCAGCCGGAACTCCCAGGTGGTCGGATCGACCGCACGCCAGGATTCAGCCAGCGCCGGCTGCAACTGGCCGTCGGCATCGACCTGTACCAGGGACTCGAATACATGCCGCGCGACCGTGTTGTTCGGTGCTGCATTCAGGAAATGCGGATCGAGCGACGTGACATCGCCGGACAGCGCCAGGCGCAGCGCAGCGGCGCCGGCCGCCGGCGACGACCATGCGGAAAGCATGAGTACGGTCATCGCGGCCAGCAGCAGCACCATCAGCGCGCGCGTTCCCGTGCGCTCGCCGGCGGCGGCCAGCGCGACGCTGCACCGGGAGCGGCTGTGGAGCCGCCGCAGCGAAAATCCGCTCGCCGGAAGGTGCTGGGACAGAAGCATTGCGGTCATCGTCGATCCATCAGGGTTTCATCACCACCAGTTTGCGCGCTTGCGCAACCCGGCAAGCGCGATACGCGCCTCGTCCACCACCTGCCCTGCATCCACGCCGACCAGTCGTCCGCCACGCTTGAGGATGCGACCGTCGACCATCACCGTGTCGACGTTGGACGGCTGCGCAGCCTCGACCAGCAGGTGCGCCGGATCGGTGAACACGCCGATGTTGATCGCACGGGTATCGACCATGATCAGGTCCGCGCGCTTGCCCGGCACCAGCGAACCGATGCGGTCGGCCATGCCCATCGAGCGCGCGCCTTCGATCGTCGCCAGTTCGAGCACTCGCCGCGCCGGCAACTGGAACTCGTTCTCGGTGCGCGCGTTCTCCGCGTTCTGGGTCACCTTCATGATGCCGAACATGTCGGCATTGCCCGACAGCGCGGTGGTATCGACCGACAGCCCCATCGGGATGCCCGCCTCGAGGAATCGGCTGGTCGGCGGTACGCCGAAGCCGATGCGCAGTTCGCTGAACGGCGAGATGCTCACCGATGCACCGGATGCAGCCAGCGCCTTCACTTCCTCGGGCGTCACCCACACCGCATGGATCGCCTGCAGGTCGGCGCCGAGCAGCCCGTCCTTCGCCAGTTGCGCGATGCCGCCGGCCCGGGCGCGCGAATTGTTCAGGTGCACCGACACCGGCAGCCCGAGCCGGCGCGCGGCGGCGACGTCCTCGCGCGTGGCCTCGGCCTTGATCAGGCCGGTGCCGCCGGTGGAGACCCCGCGCCAGGCCACGCCCAGCGACAGCAGACCGCCGTTAGCGTGCTGCGACCAGTCGGCGCGCAGCCGCTCGAGGTCGGCGATGTCCATCGGCCGGTCGACCGGATGCCCCTGCATCGTCCCGTACGAGAAGCGCCCGCGCAGGCCAGACTGCTGCAGCCCGCGCAGCGCCTCGCGCGCATGCTGCGGCGTGCGGATGTTGTGGCACCAGTCGTGCACGAAGGTGATGCCGGAGAACACCGCCTCGGTGCTGGCAAGGCGCGCGCTGTGGTACATGTCCGAGGCCTCGTACACCCGGCCGATGCCGAGCGCGGTCGGGAAGTAGCCGTACTTCTTCTCGGAACCCGACATGCTGCGCAGGATGGTGTTCCAGATGTGCCAGTGGGTCTCGACCATGCCCGGCATGACGATCATGCTCCGCGCATCGATCACCTGCGCGCCGGGCGCCTGCAGCCCATGGCCCACCGCGACGATCGCACCGTCGCGCACATGCACGTCAGCACCGGGCAGGTCGCCCGCCTTGCGGTCCATGGTCATCACATGGCCGCCACGCACCAGCCATTCGCCACGCGAGGGCAGGCCGCCGCCCGTGGTGGATGTCGTCGCGCAGCCGGCCACCGACAGCGCGCCGAGCGCGGCCGTGCCACCAAGCAGGCGGCGACGCGAAACGTCGGGTTGAACTGCGTTGCGGTTCATGCGGTCTCGATCGGCGTCCATGCAGCTCCCCCGTGAATGAGTTGTCTCGTTTCTTCTGGTCTACCGCGCAGCGGACGAGCAGCGGCGCCTCGTAGCGTAGCCGATTGCTTCCGCGCACGCTGCGCGGCAAGGGGCGATATCCTGTGTGCCATTCCCGATGCCCGACGATGGAGTCGCCGATGCGAGCTTCGTTGCACCCGCCGATGCGCTCGGCAGTGGCCTGTGCCCTGCTGCTGGCGTTCGCCGTACCCGCCATCGCGCAATCCTTCCCGGTCAAGCCGCTGCGCCTGATCGTGCGCGCCCCGCCCGGCGGCGGCGATGACCTGCATGCCCGTCTGCTCGCCGGTCCGCTGGGCAAGATGCTCAACCAGCAGGTGATCGTCGAGTACCGTCCCGGCGCGGGTGGGCTGGTTGCCTGGGAGTTCACCGCCAAGGCGCCTCCGGACGGCTACACGTTGCTGCTCGCGGCCTCCGGCCTCGCCGGCATCCGCAGCCTGCGTCCCGAGATGCCGGTCGACCCGTGGAAGGACTTCGCCTGGGTATCGAAGGTCGGCACCTTTCCGCTGGTGTTCTACGTGAACAATGCCCTGCCGGCGAAGACCCTGAAGGAGCTGATCGCGCTCGCACGCAAGCGGCCGGGCGAGCTCAACTACGGTTCCTCGGGCGTGGGCGCGACGCCGCACCTGGCGGCCGAGTACTTCCGGGGCGCAGCGAAGATCGACATCAACCATGTGCCGTTCAAGGGCTCCAGCCAGCTCTACATCGACGTCATGGCCGGCCGCGTCGAGATGGGCACCTCGGTGCTGGGCGGCACGATCTCGTTCGTCCGCGCAGGCAAGCTGCGTGCGCTGGGCGTAACCTCGGCGACCCGCTCGCCGCAGCTGCCCGACGTACCCACCGTGGCCGAGGCCGCCGGCCTGCCCGGCTTCGAGTTCACGCCGTTCTACGCGATCGTGACCCAGGGCCAGACGCCTGGGCCGATCGTGCAGCAGCTCTCGGCGGCGATCGGCAAGGCACTGAACGTGCCCGAGCTCCGCGACGGCCTGCTGCTGGCCGGCACCGAACCGGGCGCGAACACGCCCGAGCAGATGCTCGCGCTGGCGAAGCATGCCGCCGGGCAGATCGACCGTATCGTCAAGGCATCGGGCATCAAGGGAGGCGACTGAACACCATGGCACGCATCGCAATCGGCGGTTTCCAGCACGAGACCAACTGCTTCGTCCCCACCCGCACCGACTTCGCCTACTTCGCCGCGCACCGCGACCGGCCGCCGCTGGTGCGCGGCCCGGCGGTGCTGGAGTGGCTGTCCGACACCAGCTTCGCGCTGTCCGGCTTCCTGAAGGAGATGGGACCTGCGCACGACTATGCGCCGCTGATCTGGACCAGTGGCGGCGCCGGCGGCTACGTGACGCGGGATGCGTTCGAACGCATCGCCGGCGAGATGGTCGGCATGCTGTCGCAGGCAATGCCGGTCGACGCGATCTACCTCGACCTGCACGGCGCGGCGGTGTGCGAGGACTTCGAGGATTGCGAGGGCGAACTGCTGCGGCGTATCCGCGCCTCGGTCGGCGAGGTTGTGCCGGTGGTCTACAGCCTCGACTACCATGCGAACGTCACGCCGGAGATGGTGATGCATGCAGATGGCGTCGAGGCCTACCGTACCTATCCGCATGTCGACCGGGTCGACACCGGCGAGCGGGCAGCCAGGGTGCTGAAGCAGGTGCTCGAGCGCGGGCGCCCGGCGGGCCGCGCGCTGCGCAAGCCGGCGTTCCTGCTGCCGCTGAACTCCCAGTGCACGATGATCGATCCGTCGAAGGCGATCATCGAGCACTCGGCGCGGCTGGAGCAGGGCGATGTGCTGAGCGTCGCCTACCTCGCCGGTTTCCCGCCGGCCGACCTGCACGACTGCGGCCCATCGGTGGTGGTGTATGCCTGGACCCAGGCCGCCGCCGATGCCGCCGCCGATGCGCTGCTGCAGGACATCGAAGCGCGCGAGGCCGAGTTCGCCCAACCGCTGCTGCAGCCAGACGAAGCCGTGCAGCAGGCGATGCGCATCGCCGAGACCGCGACGCGGCCGGTGGTGATCGCCGACACGCAGGACAACCCGGGCGCCGGCGGCACCGGCGACACCACCGGACTGCTCGCCGCGCTGGTGCGCAACCATGCGCGCAAGGCGGTGCTCGGGTTCTTCTTCGATCCGCAGTCCGCCGCGGCAGCGCATGCGGCAGGCCAGGGTGCCGACGTGACGCTCGCGCTGGGCGGACGCTTCGGTCCGGAGGGCAGCGATCCCTACCAGGCGACCTTCCATGTCGAGCGCCTGGGTGATGGCAGGTTCACCACCACGGGCCCCTCGGTCGGCGGCCGCCAGGTCGACCTCGGCCCGATGGCCCTGCTGCGCATCGGCGGGCCCGAAGGCGTCGGCATCGTGGTCACCACGAAGCGGATGCAGGCGCACGACCAGGCACCGTTCCGGCACCTGGGCATCGAACCGTCAGAGCAGAAGATCCTCGCCCTCAAGAGCACCGTACATTTCCGCGCCGACTTCCAGCCGATCGCAGAGACCGTACTGGTAGCCCTCGCCCCTGGCGGCCACATCGTCGACACGACGCAGTACGCGTTCCGCCGGCTGCGCGCCGGCGTGCGCCTGTTCCCGCTCGGGCCGGGCTTCGTACCGCTGCCGGTGAACACCGACTGACCCCGGGGTCTGACCCTGGGGCCTGACCCCGACCCCTCAGGTCATTGCGCGGGGAGGGCGAAGTCCTTGTCCGTCGCCGGCCAGCGCAGGTACTCGGTACGCATGCCAGTGCCGATCTGCACCTTGCGCACCTGCTCCCGGCCTTCCGAGGTCGCGGATACGGTGTAGGCGCCGGGTGGCAGCTTCGCCAGCAGCACCGGCCCGGTATCGGCCTGGTCGAGCACGACCACGCCCTTCGCGTCACGCACCTTCACGTTCACGCCAGCGAGATAGTTGCCGGCGGTCAGCGTGAAGATCATCTTCAGCGCGTGGCCCTTCTCCAGCGCGGCCAGCGCATCCACCTCGGCGGTACTCGTTCCACCGGCCACCCAGGACACCTGTCCAGACTTGCCCTGCTGCAGGCTCACCTGCGATTGTGCCGAGGTGCCTGCGGCAGCCAGTGCAACCACCAGCGTCGCCGCTGAGATCCATCGAATACGTGCCTTCATTGCAGCCTCCTTGCGCAAATTCTGCCGCGGCGCGACCGTTTGCACGGAGGATCGCACGCAAGAGACAGCCCTGCCTTCAATGGCTCATCGTGCCCTGCCGGATCTCAGCCTTCCGGCTTCATGCCGATCTGCTCGGCGAGCTTGCGGGTGCGGATGATGTAGTCACGCACGAAGGCATCGAACACCTGCGGCGTCGAAGATACCGGTTCGGCGCCGAACGCACTGAACCGCTCGAGTACCTCGGGCAGCGCCAGGATGCGTGCCATCTCCTTCGATACCCGCTCGCGGATCGCCAGCGGCGTGCCGGCCGGCGCGAGCACGCCGAACCAGTCCTCGCTCTCGTAGCCGGGCACGCCGGCCTGCGCCAGCGACTGCAGGCCGGGCATGTACTTCGTGCCCGCGAGCGAACTGCTGACCAGAATCTGCAGCTTGCCTTCGCGTGCCAGCGGCAAGGCGTTGGGCCCGGGCGCGAACGCGTAGAGCACGCGGCCGTTCATGGCATCGTTCACCGCTTCCGGCGTGCCCTTGTAGGCGACATGGTCCGCCTTGAAGCCGGCCAGGTGCGCGGTCGCCGCGGCATGCAGGTGCGCCGTGCTGCCGACGCCGGCAGAGCCATAGACCACGCCCTGCGGCTGCGCCTTCGCAAAGGCGACCAGGTCCTTCAGCGTCTTGAAGCCGCGGGCCGGCGACACGACCATGAAGCTCGGCGAACGCGCCGTCTGACCGACACCGACGAAGGCCTTCAGCGGATCGTAGGGCAGCTTCGGATCGATTGCCGAGCGCACCCCGAACGCACTGGGAATCGCCAGGAAGGTGTAGCCATCGGGCTTCTGCGTGGCCACGTACTGCGCGGCGATCACGCCGCCCGCGCCGGCCCGGTTCTCCACCAGCACCGGCGAGTTCCAGGCTTCGGTCATGTACTTGGCGATCACCCGGGTGACCACGTCGGTGCCACCACCGGCGGTCGCCGGGATGATGAAGCGGATCGGCTGCGACGGGTACCCCACAGCCGGGTCGGCCGGCTGTGCAAGCGCAAGGCCCGGACCGGCCAGCAGTGCAGAAGCCACGCCGGCGACCAGCGTGCGGCGCGGCAGGTTCGAAGGACGGGACGGTGAATGACGGTTCATGGCGATCCTCTCCGTTGAAGTGTCCGGGTTAGAGCAAGAAGGGTGCCGGTAACTGCGGTTTGTCACGGCACGTACACCCACAGGTCCAGCATCACGACCGCACCCGGCACCGCCAGCGCCGGCACCTCGATCGCCGAGAACGGCAGGTAGTGCCCGGGCAGGTGCTTCTGCCACGCCCGCCAGGCCGGGTGGAAGCCGGAGAGATCGGTATGGAACTGCTGCGCGCGCACCGTATTGGCGAGCGAGGTGCCTGCCTTGCGGCAGATCGCCTCGGCCTGCTCGAGGATGCGGTTCATCTGAAGTTCGGCCGGCGTGCCGAACCACGGCTGGCGCGGATCGATGCGCACCTCCGGCGCGAGTGCACCGCGCGCATCCACCGCCATCAGGCCGGACAGGAACAGCAGGTCGCCGGCACGCACCGCCTGCGGATGACCGGCGAACGCGGTCGGCACGCCGGCATCGATGACCTTCTTCTTTGTGCGCCCGCCGTTCTTCAGGCTGATGGTGTTGATCTCGATGCGCCCGGTCTCGCAGATGAAGCCCGGGTTGGACGTCGTGATGATCGTGGTCGCCGGGATGTCGCCGTCGAACTGCTCGGCCCACACCTCGTTGAACGCCGGCACGTCGTCCATGTCGCGCAGGTAGACCTGTGCCTTCACCACGTCGGCCAGCGTGTTGCCGACCACCGCCAGCGCGGGCTTGAGCTTGCGCTCGATGGCGAAGCCCGCCTCGAGCTTGATCGGCGTGCCCTTCCAGAGATGCCCCGCAGGCATGCGCGCTGCCGGGTCGAGCGGACCTTCCTCGGTCTTGAGCGCCTCGGACGTCTGGCCGGCGATGAACACATGGTCGCCGCAGGTGAGCACCGGGCTGTAGCCCGAGGTGGCATGCACTGGCAGGTTGGCCGGACGATGCTGGGTCGGCGCGAAGCCGCTGTCGGTGGCCACCGCCATCAACTGCACTTCCATGGCCTGCCCGTCGAGCAGGAACTTCTGGTGCAGGTTGGACGTGCTCGGCGGTACATGGCCGCGGAAGAACTCGCGCCGCACCTCGTGGTAAGCATCGACCACATGGCCGCCGGTGTAGTACTGGTCCACGCGCACCACATGCGCGCGGTCGCTGCCGCCGGCCTTGAGCACCTTGGCGAAGTTGGCGAACACCTGGCGCGCCTCCTTCTTGTACTTCGGCACGGAATGGCGTGGCGCCTCGGCATCGACCACCTCGGGCGCCATGCCGCTCACGAAGTCGGCCGTGCCCTTGTGGCCGGTGGCGAACACCCAGCGGCCGGCGCGGATGCCGGGGGCGTAGCGCACATTACCGGGCTGGATCTCGACCGGCAGCAGCGCGGTGACCGCGCCCTGCGGGACGCTGGCAGGGGTCTTTCGGGTAGCCATGGAGGGTCCGTTGGTGATCGATGTACGATTGTAGCGGTCGTCAGCCCGACGGACCGCATTCCCGAACATGCACGTGAGGAACGACCGTGAGCAACGACAACCTGGCCGCAGCAACCGGCAACGACAGCATCGAGGCCCGCCTCGCCGCGATGGGCTACACCCTGCCACCGCCCTTCGTGTTCCCGAAGAACAACCGCACCGGCTGCACCCAGGCCGGCAACATCCTGTATCTGTCCGGCCACGGCCTCGACCTTCCCAAGCTACCCGGCGTACGACAGGCCGGCAAGTTCGGCGTCGACATCACGGTCGACGAAGGCTATGCGACCGCCCGCGCGGTGGCCCTGACCATGCTCGCGACGATCAAGGCGCACTGCGGCTCGCTCGACCATGTAAAGCGAGTGCTGCGCCTGTTCGGCATGGTCAACTGCACGCCCGACTTCCACCAGCCACCGCAGGTGATCGATGGCGCCTCGGACCTGTTCTTCGAACTGTTCGGACCGGAGGCGGGCTGCCATGCACGCTCGGCGGTCGGGCATGTGTCGCTGCCGCGCGGGATCGCGGTGGAGATCAATGGGGAGTTCGAACTGCACCCGGGCTGATGCACAGGCGGTCGGCAACGGCCACCCGCCGGATCAACCGACCTCGAACCGTATCCCCTGCGCCAGCGGCAGTTCATCCGAGTAGTTGATCGTGTTGGTCGCACGCCGCATGTAGGCCTTCCAGGCATCGCTGCCCGACTCCCGCCCGCCGCCGGTCTCCTTCTCGCCGCCGAACGCGCCGCCGATCTCCGCGCCCGACGGGCCGATGTTGACGTTGACGATGCCGCAGTCGCTGCCCGCGGCGGACAGGAAGCGTTCGGCTTCGCGCAGGTCGGTGGTGAAGATGCTCGAGGCCAGGCCCTGGGCGACAGCGTTGTTCAATGCGATCGCCTCTTCGAGCGTGCGATAGCGCAGCACGTACAGGATCGGCGCGAAGGTCTCCTGCTGCACGATCGATGACTGGGCAGGCATCTCGACCAGCGCCGGTGCGCGATAGCAGGCGTGCGGATGCGTGTCGCGCAGGCGCGGCTCGCCGCCGAGCACGGTGCCGCCTTCGGCCGCCGCCGCGTCGAGCGCGCGCTGCATCGCTTCGCCAGCCGCCGCATCGATCAGCGGTCCGACCAGCGTACCGGACTCGCGCGGATCGCCGACCGCCAGCGTGGGCCACAACGCACGCAATCGCGGCAGCAGCCGATCAGCAATCGCTTCATGCACGATCAATCGCCGCAGCGTGGTGCAGCGCTGCCCTGCCGTGCCCACCGCCGAGAACACGATCGCGCGCAGCGCGAGGTCGAGGTCGGCCGACGGTGCGACCACCATCGCGTTGTTGCCACCCAGTTCCAGCAGCACGCGGCCGAACCGCGCCGCGACCACCGGTGCCACCGCGCGGCCCATGCGCGTGCTGCCGGTGGCCGACACCAGTGCGACCCGCGGGTCGGCGGCCAGTGCCTGTCCGATCGAGGCATCGCCCGGCAGCACGGTCGACAGGGCCGACGGCGCTGCATCGAACCCTTCGCAAGCGGCTTCAAACAGCCGCTGGCAGGCGAGCGCGGTGAGCGGTGTCTTCTCGGACGGCTTCCACACCACCGCGTTGCCGCACACCCACGCAAGCGCCGCGTTCCATGCCCAGACCGCGACCGGGAAGTTGAACGCCGAGATCACGCCGACCACGCCCAGCGGATGCCAGGTCTCCATCATCCGGTGGCCCGGGCGCTCGGAGGCGATGGTCAGTCCATGCAGTTGCCGCGACAGTCCGACCGCGAAGTCGCAGATGTCGATCATCTCCTGCACTTCGCCCAGGCCTTCCTGCAGGATCTTGCCGCTCTCCAGCGTGACCAGCCGTCCGAGGTCGTCCTTTGACTCGCGCAGCTTCATGCCGAAGCGGCGCACGAGTTCGCCGCGCAGCGGCGGTGGCACGCTGCGCCAGGCACGGGCCGCTTCGACCGCGTGGCCGACAGCCGCCGCGGTGCCAACCGTATCGACCGCAGGTACGGCGCCGATCGGCAGGCCGTCGATCGGCGAACGCGAGACGAGGCGCTCCGGGTGCGATGCATCGACATCGAACACCGATACCGGCATGCCGAGCGTCGCGAGCATCGCGTCTGCCTCCTGCGCCGGAGTCATCGCAGCCTGCACGCCGCCGCTGCCTGCCATCTCGAAGCCCTCCAGCATCCGCTCAGCGCGTGGCTACCCTGCGCTCGCGCCGCGCATCCAGGCTGACCGGCCCGGCCCCATGCACCGCGAGCATCACCAGCCCGCCGATGAACGCGAGGTTCTTCACGATCTGGTCGACATAGGCCATGCCCATGCCACCGGGTGCGCCGATCATCGGCAGCATCAGTCCGGTCACGCCGATGAACAGCACGATCAGCGCCGCCGCCGCGAGCCGGGTACGGTAGCCGAGCACCAGCATCATCCCGCCGGCGAACTCGACGAAGATGGTGAGGTACAACGCAACCTGCGCCACCGGGAACGACTGCAGCGCATCGGCCTGCACGCTGCCCATCAGCGCGCGCACCTTCATCACCGCATAGCCGAGCAGGAGCGGTGCGAACAGCAGCCGCGCGATCAGCGTGCCGTAGCGGGCGAGGAATCCGCTGCGGGGTTCCAGGCCGTTGTCCGGTTTCACCGTGTCTTCCTGTGATGAACCTACGGTCAGGCCGTGCCAGCGTCCGGACCGCCACCTTCGCGTTCCGCGATCTCGCGATGCACCTCGGCCATGTCGAGCGTGCGTGCCTGCTCTAGCAGTGCATCGAGTTGCGGTGCCGGCAGCGCCCCCGCCTCGCTGAACAGGATCACCTGCTCGCGGAACACCATCAGCGTCGGGATCGACCGGATGCCGAACTGGCCGGCCAGCGCCTGTTCCTCGTCCGAATTGACCTTGGCGAACACGAAGTCGGGATGCTTCTCTGAAGCGGCCTCGAACACCGGGGCGAACTGCCGGCACGGGCCGCACCACGGTGCCCAGAAGTCGATGATCACCCGCTCGTTGCCGGTGATGATCTGTTCGAAGTTCGCGTCGGTGAGCTCCACCGTGGCCATCGGGTATTCCTCCTCGTCGGTACCCGCTGAACGATCCGGCAGGCGCAAACCGAGAGTACCACGCGATGGCTCGGCCCCAGGTCGACGGAGCATGATCAAACACCTGATTCGAAGGGACTTTCCCAAGCCCACTCAAGCCTGTCGCGGCCTTCAGATCCGCCTGCGCGCGCCGTTAATGCTGAATGCCCTGTCCGCCTCCAGTCCATGCCTGACCCGCGCAGCGAATCCGCGTCGAAGCGCCCCCTGTTCGATCTCCGGCGCCTGCGCGCGGGCTCGATCCGGACGCGTTTCCTCGGCATCCTGCTGCTGGCCGTGCTGCCGGTGCTCTGGATGATGCTCCACACCCACACCCAGGAGCGCCAGCAGGTGATGGCCGCGCTGCAGCAGGACGCCGCGCAGGTGCTCTCGCTCGCACTGCGCGACCACGAGATCCAGGCCGATAACGCGCGCCAGCTGCTGAGCGTGCTCGCGAGCACGCCGCAGCTGTTCGGCAGCGCCGAGGCGTGCACCACCTTCCTGCGCGGGCTGCTCCAGGGCGACCAGACCTATTCGGCGTTCGGGGTGGCGAACCGCGACGGCAGGGTGCTGTGCAGCGCTGCTACCGCCGCCGTGTCGGCCAGCGTGCCATCCAGCGTCCAGGTCGACGACCGCATCTGGTTCCGCACCGCACTGGCCGAGCGCCGGCTGGTGATCGGCGAGTACGAGGCCCAGCCCGGCTCCAGCGTGCGCGGGCTCACCTATGCGCATGCGGTGGTGGAACCCGACGGCCGCATCGGGGCGGTGATCTACGCGCTCGCCGACCCGCGCCTGCTCGGCAATTTTGCGCTGAACAGCCGGTTGCCGGCGTCCGCCACCATCGCGGTGTTCGACGCGAGCGACACGCTGCTGGCCATGCATCCGGACGCGGCGCGCGCCGGGCAGCGTTGGCCACTGGCGTCCCAGCTGCGCATCGAAACGAGAGACCACGGACCGCTCACCCTGGTCGCCGATGGCGAAGACGGGGTGGCGAGGGCCTATGCCAGCCTGCCGCTGCAGGCGAACTCCCGCGGCGCCTACCTGGTGGTGGGCCTGCCCACAGATGCGCCGATCCAGGACATGGGCCGGAACCTCCGCGCCGACCTGTACACCCTCGGCCTGCTCACCGCGCTGTCGATGCTCGCCGCCTGGTTCAGCCTGCACATGCTGCTGCTGCGGCAGTTCAACCGTCTCGTCGATGTCTCACGCCAGCTCGGCAGCGGGAACCTGCACGCACGCAGCGAACTGCGCTCGGGCGCATCCGAACTGCAGGAGCTCTCGCATGCCTTCGACCAGATGGCCAGTTCGCTCGAGCGGCGGGAACTGGAGCGACGCGAAGCCGAAGCCGGCATGCGCGAGAGCGAGGCCAACCTGCTGCTCGCGCAGCGCGTCGGGCGCGTCGGCAGCTGGCACCACGACTTCGTTCGCGGCACGATCCAGTGGTCGGACGAGCTGTACCGGCTCTTCGGGCTGACGCCGGGGTCGTTCACGCCCACCGTGCAGGGGTCGCCGCACTTCATCCATCCGGACGACCG
The DNA here is from genome assembly GCA_947458265.1 of Betaproteobacteria bacterium. Classification (GTDB taxonomy): domain Bacteria; phylum Pseudomonadota; class Gammaproteobacteria; order Burkholderiales; family CAIKXV01; genus CAIKXV01. The sequence goes on along the minus strand of CANGYF010000011.1, from coordinate 7,078 downwards.
CCAACGCGTGCTGGACGAGCGTGCTCGCATGCTCGAGCACGGTGGCGAGTTACAGATGGAATACCGGGTGGTGCTTTCCGACGGGCGCGAGCGCCGGATGTCCGTGCGCGCGCTGCTGCGCCATGACGACGCGGGCAAGCCACGCGGCATGATCGGAACCATGCAGGACGTCACCGACCTCGATGCCGCGCAGCGTGCGCTGGTCGAGAGCGAGCAGCGCGAGCGTGCGAAGGTCGCCGAGCTGGCCGCCGTGCTGGACGCGGTGCCTGCCGCGGTGTGGATCGCGCACGATACGCACGGCACCCGAATCACCGGCAACCGCGCCTCCTACGAACTGCTGGATGCCGCGGCCGCCGCCACCGGTGACCTCGATTCGCCCGAGCTGTTCCCGGTAGATGCACGGATTTTCAAGGACCATGTCGAGATCGCCCCGTACGAGCTGCCGATGCAGGTGGCCGCCGGCCTGGGCATAGAGGTGCGCGACTTCGAGCAGCAACTGGTCTTCAAGGACGGCCGCGTGCGCAACGTCTACGGCAACGCGACGCCCCTGGTGGACAAGGAAGGCCGCCCCACCGGCGCGGTGGCGGCGTTCATGGACATCACCGACCTGAAGCGTACCGAGGAGGCGCTGCGGCGCGAGAAGCGCCGGGTGGAGGTGACGCTGGCCTCCATCGGCGATGCGGTGATCACCGCCGACGCCGAAGGGCGCGTCGAATACCTGAACCCGGTGGCCGAGTCGCTGCTCGGGGTGCAGTCGACGCAGGTGATCGGACGCCCGTTCCGCGACCTGTGCCACATCACGCACGAGGCCCAGCGGACCCGGCCGCTCGACCTGGTCGGCGAATGCGTGCTGCGCGACGCGCTGGTGGATCTCAATGACCAGCACGTTCTGGAGCGCATCGACGGCGCGGAGCTGCTCGTCGACGCTTCGGCCGCCCCGTTGCGCGACAGCGACGGCAGCATCACCGGCGTGGTGCTGGTGCTGCACGACGTGACCCAGCAGCGGCGCATCGCCCAGCAGGTGTCCTACCAGGCCACCCACGACGCGTTGACCGGCCTGATCAACCGCTTCGAGTTCGAGCGCCGGCTCACCCGCCTGCTGGGCACCCTGGGTGAGGAACCCGGCCCGCATGCGCTGGCCTACCTCGACCTCGACCAGTTCAAGGTGGTCAACGACACCTGCGGCCATGCGGCCGGGGACCAGCTGCTGCGCCAGCTCGCCGCGCGCCTGCACGAGTGGATGCGCAAGCGCGACACCATGGCACGCCTGGGCGGCGACGAGTTCGGGCTGCTGCTCGAGGACTGCCCGCCCGATCAGGCGCGCCGGATCGCCAACGCGATCGTCCAGTCGGTGCGCGACTACCGGTTCACCTGGGAAGGCAAGACCTTCACCATAGGGGTGAGCATCGGGCTGGTCACCGTCGACCATACATCGGGCAGTTCCGCCGCGGTCATGTCCGCGGCCGACGCGGCCTGCTACGCGGCGAAGGAGCGCGGCCGCAACCGGGTACACGCCTACCACCCGGACGACGCCGAACTCGCCCAGCGCCAGGGGGAGATGCAGTGGGTCGCGCGCCTGAACGCGGCAATCGAACAGAACCGGCTGCGCCTGGATACGCAGCTCGTCATGCCGCTGCAGCCCGGGGTGACCGGTGCGGCGCCCCGCCTCGAGATGCTGGTACGCCTGGTCGACGAGCAGGGCAACCTCACGCCGCCGGGCGCCTTCATCCCGGCCGCCGAACGCTACAACCTGATGCCGCAGATCGACCGCTGGGTCATCCGGCGCACCATCGAATGGCTGGCCGGCGAACTCACGATGCCCGACGTGGCACTACCGGTGTGCGGCATCAACCTGTCCGGCACGTCGCTGTCGGACGAGACGCTGGTGGCCTTCATCCGCGACCAGCTGCGCTCGACCGGTGTGCCGCCCTCGGCGCTGTGCTTCGAGATCACCGAGACGTCGGCCATCGCCAACCTGAACCAGGCGATCCACTTGATCGCCGAGCTCAATGCGTCGGGCTGCAGCTTCGCGCTGGACGACTTCGGCAGCGGCATGTCGTCGTTCGCCTATCTGAAGAACCTGAAGGTCGACTACCTGAAGATCGACGGCAGCTTCGTGAAGGACATGGTCGACGACCCGATCGACTGCGCGATGGTCGAGGCGATCAACCGCATCGGGCAGGTGATGGGCATCCGTACCATCGCCGAGTATGCCGAGAACGACCGCATCATCGAGAAGCTGCGCGAGATCGGCGTCGACTATGCGCAGGGCTACGGCGTGCAGGCACCGATGCCAGTGGTGGCACGGTCGCGTCCTTCCCGCAGTCCCCTGGCCGCGTCGGCCTGAGCCGGTGCACGCCGCTCAGGCGTCTTCGGCCAGGGCCAGGAAGCCGGCTGCCTTGGCCAGCGTCTCGGCGTATTCGAGGGCCGGATCGGAATCGGCGACGATGCCTCCACCGGCCCAGAAATCGATCATCCCGTCGCGCAGCATGGCGGTGCGGATCGCGATGTTTAGGTCGGCCGCACCGTCGAAGCCGATGTAGCCGATCGCTCCGCAGTAGACGCCGCGCCGGTGCGGTTCGAGTTCCTCGATGATCTGCATCGCGCGCAGCTTCGGCGCACCGGTGATCGACCCGCCGGGGAAGGCGCCGCGCAGCAGGTCGAGCACGTCGCGCGCCTCGTCCAGTTCACCGGTCACGGTGCTCACCAGGTGGTGCACCGAGGCGAAGCTCTCCACCGCGAACAGCGTGGGCACCGACACGCTGCCCACGCGGCAGCAGCGGCCGAGGTCGTTGCGCAGCAGGTCGACGATCATCACGTTCTCGGCGCGGTCCTTTCCGCTCGCCGACAGCTCCGCGATCGCCGCTGCATCGGCGGCCGGGTCGGCATGGCGCGGGCGCGTGCCCTTGATCGGCCGCGTCTCCACCCGGCCCTCGCGCACCTGCAGGAAACGCTCGGGCGACACCGACAGCACCTGTCCGAACGGCAGGTCCAGGAAGGCACTGCAGGGACCGGACGAGCGTTCGCGCAGGCGGTGGTACAGCGCGAACGGGTCGCCGTCGAAGGCGGCGCTGAAGCGTTGCGCCAGGTTCACCTGGTAGACGTGGCCGTCGCGGATGTAGCGCGCGACACGGTCGAACCGCTCGCGGTAACCGGCTTCGGTCATGTTCGACCCGATGGCACCGACGCGCACGGACGCCTGCCCGGCCGACTGCCCGTCCGTGGCCGGCTGCGAGAACAGCGCACGCAGCCGGTCGATCGCATCGGCCCCGAAGACATCCGGATCGGCCACCGCAAGCACGCTGCGCCGCGCGGCATGGTCGGTCAGCGCCGCCCAGCGGTAGATGCCCACCGCGAGTTCCGGCCAGTGCCGATCGTCCTCGGCGATGGCCGGCAGGCGCTCCATCCGGCGCGCGAGGTCGTAGCCCACGTAGCCGAGCGCACCACCGGCGAACGGCAGGTCGGCGCAGGTGGCTGCTGCACCGGCCCCGGCGCGGGCGAGCTCCCTGCGCAGCAGCGAGAAGGGGTCGCCCTGCGCGAGGTCCAGCACCGACGCGCGCGAGGGGTCGCCATGACGCTCGATCTCGGTGATGCCGCCGCGCGTGACCAGCGTGGTGGCCGGATCGGCGACCACGATGTCGAAGCGCGCGAGCGGATGCGCACGGCCGGCATGGCTGTCGAGCAGCATGGCCCAGGGTTCGCCGGCCACTGGTGCATAGAGGTCCAGGGCAGACGCGCGATAGGGAATGTCGAACTGCAGCGGCAGGTTCATCAGTGCATGGGTACGGTGCCACGGCCGCCGCCGGATGGCGGCTGCAGGGCAGCGCTGCATTATCCGGCAATCGGCGTCGCCTGCTCCGCCCGGCGACGCTGACCGGGAACCCCATCCGGTATGTCTGTAAACGCACAGACCCGGCGCCACGGACCGCCCATCCTGCACCTGAGCCGACGAAACGGCGCACTGGAGATGCCATGGAAGTGACCACGCACCCTGCGCGTATTGTCGGCCCGGTCGCCTACCGGGGAGGGACCGGACGCCGGCAGAAGATCCCCCTCGGCCCCTGCCTCGTCGAGACGGTCGATGGACAGTCGATCGAGGTCGTCTGGGGGGCCCGGGGAGAACGGTCCGCATTGCTGCCGCTGGAGGAAGTCGCGGCTGCGCGACACCTCGGCCACCTGGTGCTGCTGGACTGATGCAGGCGCGCGAGCACACGACCCGCGCTGGCGCACCGACCGCGGCAGCGGCACAATCCGCAGGTGACCTACCGAGGACGTTTCGCACCGTCGCCGACCGGCCCGCTCCACTTCGGCTCGCTGGTGGCCGCACTCGCGGGCTGGCTCGATGCACGCGCGTGCGGTGGCCAGTGGCTGCTGCGCATCGAGGACCTCGACACGCCGCGCAACCGGCCCGGCGCGGTCGACGCCATCTGCCACACCCTGGAGCGGCTCGGCCTCTGCTGGGATGAGGCAGTGCGCGTGCAGAGCCTGCAGCACGAGGCCTACCGGGCAGCGCTCGATGCCCTGGTCGCCGCCGGCCAGGCCTATCCGTGCAGTTGCACCCGCACCGAAGTCGCGGCTGCCGCACTGCGCACCGGCATCGAAGGCCCTGTCTACCCAGGCACCTGCCGTGGCGGACTGGCGCCCGGCCGCAGCGCGCGCGCCTGGCGCGTTCGCGTGGACGACCGGGCGATCGGCTTCGACGACCGCATCCGTGGCCGCATCACCCAGCATCTCGAGACCGATGTCGGCGACTTCGTGGTGCACCGGGCGGACGGCATCTTTGCCTACCAGCTCGCGGTGGTCGTGGACGATGCCGCCCAGCGGGTCACCGACGTGGTGCGCGGCGCCGACCTGCTCGACTCGACGCCCCGCCAGCTATGGCTGCAGCGACTGCTCGGCCTGCCGGTGCCGCGCCATGCGCACCTGCCGCTGGCACTCAATGCACAGCGGCAGAAACTGTCGAAGCAGACGCTTGCGGCAGCGATCGACCTGCAGCAGGACGATGACGCGGTTGCCTGGTTGCGCCGTGCACTGGCATTCCTTGGCCAGCCGCTGCCACCGATCGACGCCGGCCGCGACGAACTGCTTGCGTACGCGACACACCACTGGTCCATCGCACGCGTCCCGGCGCGCGATTCGATCGTCGAAGGCTGAGCGGGACGCTCAGATCGTCCCGTCGGCCCGCAGTGCCGCCAGTTCCGCCGCGCCGACGCCCAGTTCGCCCAGGACGGCATCGGTGTCCGCACCGACCGGACGCGGTGCCAGCCGGATCGATCCGCGGTCGCCGTCGACCGAGAACGGCGCGAGCGGCAGCTGCATCTGCGCACCGGAACCGTCGGCCTGCAACGATACCTGCTGGAACAGACGGCGCGCGGCGAACTGCGGATGCGCGGTCACCTCGGCCAGCGAGTTCACACGCCCGCCCGGGGCGCCGGCCTCGTTGAGCACCGTCTCCCAGTGCGCCGCCGTGTTGGTCTCGAACACCCGCTGGAGTTCGACCCGCAGCGCCGGGATGTTCCGGTTCCGGTCGGCCAGCGTCGCGAAGCGCGGATCGTCCAGCAGGTGCGCGAGCCCCATCGACTGGAACAGGTGCACGTACTGGTGCTCCTCGTTGATCGCGATCGCGAACTGACCGTCGGACACGCGGTAGGTGGTCGACGCGGGCGCACGGCTGGCCGCATCGTTACCCGGCCGCGACGGCTGCTTTCCCGTGTTCACGAACAGGGTGAGCGCCGAGGTCATCAGCGCAAAATTGGAATCGAGCATCGCCAGGTCGATGAAGCGCCCGCGACCGGTCTGCGTGCGTTCGAACAGTGCGCAGACGACTGCCAGCGCTGCATTCATGCCGGTCACGTAGTCGATGACCGGGGGCCCTACCTTCAGCGGATCGCCGTCGGGCTGGCCAGTGAGGCTCATCAGCCCGGACACCGCCTGGATCACGCTGTCGTAGGCCGGATGCGTGGCGCGCGGGCCATTACCGCCGTAGGCGGTGATCGCGCAGTAGACCAGCTTCGGGTTCAGCGCCGAGAGCTGCGCATAGCCGATGCCGCGCTTCTCGGCCGAGCCGGTCCGCAGGTTCTGCACCACCACGTCGGCACCGGCGGCCAGCTCGCGGAACAGTTCCTGCCCGCGCGGCCGGTCGAGGTCGAGCGTGATGCAGCGCTTGTTGCCCGACTGGGTCGACCAGGCCACCGACACGCCGGCCTCGGCCAGCGCCGGGTCGCCGCCGGTCCGGCGCCGGATGGTCTCGCCCTTGCCGGGCGGCTCGACCTTGATCACGTCGGCACCGAGCAGGCCCAGCAGGTAGCTGCAGTAGGGGCCGGCCAGCACGCGGGTGAGGTCGATCACGCGCAGGCCGGCGAACGGCCGGAACGCCTGCCCTGCCGCACCTGCATCGACGGCGCCCGGCGCCGTGGACTGTCCCTGGGCCATCTCTTCTCCTCCTGCTTCGTGTCAGTCGTCGTGGTGCGTCAGCCGAAGGATGAAGCCGCCCGACTTCTCGTCGCGGGTCAGTTCCATCAGTCCGCGCGCCTGCGCTTCCTCGAGCAGTTCGCTGAAGGAGCGGAATCCGTAGTACGACTCGTTGAAGCCCGGATTGCGCCGCTTCAGCGTCTGCTTGACCATCGAGCCCCAGATGCGCTCTTCCTCGCCGCGTTCGGCGACCAGCGCCTCCACGGTGGCGAGCACCAGGTCGATCGCCTGCTGCGCCTTGTCCGAGCCGTCGTTGCCGACCGGATCGGCGGGATGGATCGCAGCCGGGTTGGTACCGGGCCTGGCGGCCAGGCGCGCCTCGGCGGCGGCCGCGTCGGCCGCCGCGCGCGCGAGCGCTTCGGCCTCGGCTTCCGCCAGCCGTGCGGCCTCCGCCAGTGCCGCCTTGCTGCCCGCACGCGGGCGGCGGGCCCTGGCCTTCGCGGCCGGTGCAGGCGCATCGGCCGGCGGCGCTGCGCCTGCAACCTCGGCGAGCGGCGCGTCGGCCACCTCAGGTGCCGGCGCCGGGACCGCGGCCTGCGCGGCTTCGTCCGGTGCACCCGATGCGCCTTCGGACTCCGCCATGGCTGCTGCAGCCCCGCGCCGCGAT